>JAYVVD010000315.1:0-4819 GCA_043787295.1 Ferruginibacter sp.
ATATTTGCAAGATCAGGCTTAAAAAAATCTCTTATGTTATTTGCTTCGAGCATTGTTATTTTTAAAAAATATTCTTAGGAATTATTATAAAATTTAACCGCAAAGATGCTAAAACGCAAAATCTTAGTGTTCTTTATTAGCGCCTTTGCGAATTAGCGGTGAATATATTTCTACAAGTCTTTTACTGCCTGTTTAAACTGGTCTCCTCTGTCTTCATAGTTTTTAAAAAGATCAAAACTTGCACATGCAGGACTTAACAAAACCACATCACCTTTTTGTGCAAAATGAAAGGCCGACTGCACCGCATCTTTAGCGTTATCTGTATTAACCATCAGCGAAACTATATCCCCAAAAGCCTCATGAATTTTTCTGTTTTCTGTACCCATGCATACAATTGCTTTTACTTTTTCTTTTACCAGTTCCTTCATGGCAGTATAATCATTTCCTTTATCAACACCACCAAGTATAAGTATCACTGGCTTGGTCATAGTTTCAAGCGCATACCATGTACTGTTTACATTTGTAGCTTTGCTGTCGTTAATAAATTCAACGCCTCTTATTGTGACAACAGGCTCCATGCGGTGTTCAAGGCTTTCAAAAGTTTGTAGTGCTTCTCTTATTTTTTCTTTCCGTATGCCGATTGATGTGCCCGCCATGCTTGCTGCCATGCTGTTATATTGATTGTGTTTTCCCTTAATAGCAAAATCTGAAACATTCATTTGCATTTCTTCCCCTTTCCATTTTAAATGCATTTCTGCGTTTGTCAGATATGCGCCTTCCGGTAATTCTTTGCTCATAGTTATGGGTGCTTTAATTGATCTAATGTTATAGTGTTTTAAATTGTTTGTTGTTGTCTCATCATCCAGATTATAAATAAAAACATCTTCTTCCGTTTGGTTTTCAATTATTCTAAATTTGCTTTTTATATAATTTTCTACATTGTATTCGTATCTGTCTAAATGATCTGCAGTGATATTTGTAATAACTGCTACATCAGGTTTAAAAGTTTTTATATCATCTAACTGAAAAGAACTTACTTCCACCACATATAATTTTTTAGGATCTTGCGCCACCTGCCTTGCAAAAGAAAATCCTATGTTTCCCACCATTGCACAATCTTCGCCTGCTTCTTTACACAAATGATAAGTTAAAGCTGTTGTAGTTGTTTTACCATTGCTACCTGTTATAGCAATTATTTTGCTATCACCTTTATACCTGAATGCAAATTCTATTTCACTAATGATTTCAATACCATATGCCCTGATTTTCTTTACCAATTCATTCTTTTCAGGAATACCCGGACTCTTCATTACAACAGTTGCATTCAATATTTTTTCTTCTGTGTGAAATTCTTCCTCAAAAGAAATTCCGTTATTTAAAAGATCTGTTTTATAATTTTCTTTAATCATTCCACCATCACTTACAAACACTTCAAACCCTTGCTGCTTGGCCAACAGAGCAGTTCCAATTCCACTCTCGCCACCACCTAGTATAACAATTCTGTTTTTCAGTTTTTAAAATTATCTGAGTTTTAATGTTACAATTGCTACCGCCACACAAAGAACTGTAAGTATCCAAAATCTTACTGCAATCTTACTTTCATGGTATCCCAGTTTTTGATAGTGGTGATGTAAAGGACTCATTAAAAAAACCCGTTTACCTTCTCCATATTTTCGTTTGGTATATTTAAAATAACTTACCTGTATCATCACACTACAGAGCTCTACAAAAAATGCCAGGCAAAATATCGGTATCAATAATTCTTTCCTTACAATGATTGCGAGAGCTGCAATGATTCCACCCAACGCCAGGCTACCGGTATCACCCATAAAAACCTGCGCAGGGTACGAGTTGTACCATAAAAACCCTACACATGCTCCTACAAAAGCAGCAATAAAAATAGAGAGCTCACCAAGGTTTGGTATATACATGATGTTGAGATACTCCGCAAATTTTATGTTGCCACTTACATAGGCAAATATGCCAAGGCAAATACCAATAATGGCACTGATGCCGGTGGCAAGACCATCAAGACCATCTGTAATGTTGGCTGCATTTGATACAGCTGTCACAATAAAAATTACAATGGCTATGTAAATAATGTATGTATAATCCTCCAGACTTTTCGGTAAGAGCTTAGCATAATTAAACTCATGGTTTTTTACAAAAGGAATTGTTGTGATAGGTGTTTTTACCGTTACAAAACGATGTTGTTTGCCTTCAATCATTACTGTATCTAATAATAATTTTTTTTCTCCTCTTTGCAATTCAAGTGCATGATCAGATTTTACAATTTCCCTTTTTACAGTTACACTTGGACTAAAATAAAGTGTAACTCCAATAATAATTCCTATTACTACCTGACCGAATATTTTGAATCTTCCTGCTAAACCATCACTGTCACTTTTTTTATAATCATCACCTTTTAGTTTTGCAAGCCGCTTACTTCTTATTTTTAAATAATCATCTATAAACCCAACAGCACCAAGCCACACAGTACACAATAACATCAACCTTACATAAACTTTATCAAGATTTGCCAACAGTAATGTCGGAACGATGATGGCTAAAATAATGATCAAACCACCCATGGTTGGAGTGCCTTTTTTTTGCTGCTCCCCGGCAAGGCCAAGGTCACGAACTGTTTCTCCCAATTGTTTTGTTTGCAGAAAACGAATCAGTTTTTTACCATAAACTGTTGTAATTATTAATGATAAAATCAGCGCCATCATAACCCGAAAACTTATGAACTGAAATAGTCCACTACCTGGAAAAGATGACTTTGTCCAGTGCTTCGTTATCCAATCGAATAAGTGATACAGCATAAATTAATTTAACAATTTGAAAATTCTAAAATTTGAAAATTCCTTCTAAGAATATTAAGCATTTTAACTATCGGTTACTCTTTAAGTAATTTTCAAATTTTCACATTTTTCTATTTTCACATTTAATTATTTCCCCAACAACTCAAACATTTCTCTCAACACTTTCTTATCATCAAAATCATATTTTACTCCGTCTATCTCCTGGTATTTTTCATGTCCCTTACCGGCCACTAAAACAATATCTTCTTTGTTACTTAAGCTGACAGCGGTTTTTATTGCTTCTCTTCTGTCAGCTATCGTAATATATTTTCTTCTGGCAACCACGTTTATTCCTGCTTCCATTTCCTTTAAAATGTCTTCAGCTTTTTCATTACGCGGGTTATCAGATGTTAGAATAACTTTATCGCTGTGTTCGCACGCAACCTCAGCCATTAAAGGGCGTTTAGCTTTATCTCTGTTACCGCCACAACCCACAACAGTTATTATTTTTTCATGACCCTGCCTTAACTTTTTAATGGTGGCCAATACATTTAATAAAGCATCCGGTGTATGGGCATAATCTACAATTCCAATTACATTTTCAACCTCGCTCACTTCAAAATCAAACCTGCCTTCTGCACCATCAACATCACTAAGCCCAAGCAAAATTTCTTCTTTTTTTAAACCAAGCAATATAGCTACAGCATATGCTGCCAGCAGGTTGTATGCATTAAATTCACCTATCATTTTAAAATGAACTTCTTTGTCATCTACAATCATATGAAGACCCGACAATCTATTTTCTAAAATTTTTGCTTTAAAATCTACAACTGTTCTTAAACTGTAATAGTATTTTTTTGCAGCAGTGTTTTGTAACATTACTGCGCCACGTTTATCATCAGCATTAGAAATTGCAAATGCCGTAGAAGGTAAATGATCAAACCAAGATTTTTTTACACGGATGTATTCATCAAATGTTTTATGATAATCTAAATGATCGTGTGTGATGTTTGTAAAAACACCTCCTTTAAATATTATTCCTGCAATTCTTTGTTGCTCTATTGCATGACTGCTGCATTCCATAAAAACAAATTCACACTTAGCATGTTTCATTTGTTGCAATAAAGCATTAAGGGTTATAGCATCTGGTGTTGTGTGTGTAGATGTAATGATTACTCCATTTATTTTATTTTCTATGGTACTGATAAGTCCACAACTGAAACCAAGTTTTACAAAAAGATTATATAAAATAGTTGCTACTGTTGTTTTACCATTGGTACCTGTTACGCCAATAATTTTTAAACTTGCAGAAGGTTCTCCATAAAAATTATGAGCAATAAAACCCACTGCTGAAGCACTGTTGGCAACTTCTATATATGTTATTCCTTCTAAAATATTTATTGGTAGTTGTTCCACTATTATGGCTATTGCGCCATTTTTTATAGCAGCATCTAAATAATTATGCCCATCTGTTGTTACTCCTTTTACGGCAATAAAACAACCACCGTTTTTAACAGAACGGGAATCTATATGCAAAGATTTAATCTCTACATCAGTACTTCCGTACACAGCTTTTAGTTTTACTTTATATAGTAAGTCTTTCAACATTAATTTAAAAACAGTGTTATTTTTTGACCTTTAGTAAAATTGGTACCTGCCAGAATGCTTTGACTAATTACTTTCCCTTTCCCTTGCAAAGCAATTTTTAAACCTTTGTTTTCCAAAATATATACAGCATCTTTTAACCCCATGCCAGCAACATCCGGTATTGTTTTTAATGACGCAGCATTTACCGTGTTGTTCATTACAGCAGTATTTTGAGCAAGCTGAACATTTCTCCAGTTTCCGGTTTGTGAAGAATCAAAGAAAGGGATTGACATGTAGCCAAGTATAGACCGCATATCATTTTTTAAGCCCATTGCTTTGTTTAAAAGAGAATCTTTTACCAATGCAGTATTGTATGATGCGGTGGTTAAATAACGTGCATAAAGTTTATCACTTATTTCCTTAAAAAC
>JAYVVD010000316.1:0-7142 GCA_043787295.1 Ferruginibacter sp.
AGAATTAATTAAACCAAAATGGGCTATTCGTTTATCGAGTGTAGCTGTACCAAGAATTGCCAATTTTCATTTAATGGAATACAATATCTCAAAAGCACATTCAGAAACAGTTGAATTTGAGCATAAATTTTACCTCTATAAGCATTTAGGTAATTTTCGTTTTACTGTTAGTAATACCTATTCAAAAGCACCTGCTTATGCTGATGGTATAAAAGCAATTTTAAATCAAGACACTACTTTACTTACTGTAATTCAAGGTAAAACAGAACGCTCAAGTTATGGAGGTAAAAAATTAGGGTTGGGTGTAAATATTGACCAAGAATTAACAAATGACATGGGTATTTTCGGCAGACTTGGCTGGAACGATGGAAAGTATGCTACATGGGCATTTACAGAAATAGATAAAACCATCAATGTTGGGCTATCATTTAAAGGAACAAAATGGAAAAGAGCAAATGATGTATTTGGAATTGCAACGGTTATCAATGGAATTTCTAAAGACCATAAAAATTTTCTAAAAGCGGGTGGATATGGGTTTATTATTGGAGATGGTACCTTAAATTATGGCCATGAAACAGTTATAGAAACTTACTATAATGCCCAGTTATCTAAGTTTTTCTGGATTACAATAGATTATCAATTTGTAAATAATCCAGGCTATAATAAGGACCGAGGCCCAGTTCATGTATTTGGCCTAAGAGGGCATATTCAACTTTAAATAAAAAATGCACAATCATCATCACGAAGAAAACAGTCACCATCATTCCCATGAAGGGCATAGTCACGGAAAAATAGTAGTGTCTTGTTCTAAAATAACTTCGCTAACTGATTAAAATATCCTAAACTTAGAACCTACATGATGCATGCTGGAGGGGAAGACTGGTCGGAACATGCTATAAGACTTATATCTTATTACCCACTTTATTTAGATCTTGCAGGAATGCTTTGGGTTGAGCCCAACAAACAACGATACATTAAAGATTTTCTCCTAAATATCAAGGAAGCTAAATAACTGGATAGGGTAATGTTTGGCTCTGATCAAATCATATGGCCTTATACCATTGAAAAGTCAATTCGTTTTCTACATAGTTTGACTTTTCTGACAACAAAAGACAAAGAGGATAAAATCTACAATAATGCAGTAAAATTTTTACGACTGAAAAATAACTCTTTAACAGGTTGTGGCTCGGGCAGGAAACCCATCTCCAATCATTAATTCTTATTTTTTTATCTTTATCAAAAGCCGAGCATCGGTTGCGGGCGGAAGGAATTCTAATGCCACACCTCCCACAAAACCCGTTCGTTCAGCAGCATGCAGTCGAACACTCCAATTTTAAAACTTTTTAGATGCAACAAAAATGAATGGGGTCGTTTTGTTATAACCGAATTATTTTATCTTCATCAAAATCTAATCGCCCCAAATGAAACGAGTAACAATTAGCGCATTGATATACGGAAAGTGCATGGCTTTATTTTTAATTATTTTTTTTATGGCTTGTACAGCGACCAAGCAACCTGCCAAAACGATCAAAATGCATGAATATTTTCTGGATAGTCTGTTTAAAACGAATGCGCAGTTGCAGGCTTTTATTAATGACAAAGACAGCTTAAATATTCAGGTGATTTATACTAAAATAGATCGGGATAAAAATAATGTACCCACTTTTACATCGTATGATTTTAACGTAGATCCAACCCGATATTTTTACCCGGCAAGTACTGTGAAAATGCCTGTCGCTTTTTTAGTATTAGAAAAACTGAATGAACTTAAAAAATTTAAGGTTTACCGAAATACGGCAACCATTACGCAGCCCTCTATTAATGGGCAAGCGCCGTTTTATGCATTTGATTCATTAGGGAGTATTGCCAAATATATAGAGCAGATATTTTTGGTAAGCGATAATGAAGCATTTAATCGTTTGTATGAATTTTTAGGACCGGAATACATACAGAAGAAATTAAAAGATAAAGGATATGATGATGTAACTATCCGGCATCGATTAAGTATTGCATTAACCGATGCGCAAAACAGGCAGACAAATGCAATTGAATTTATTGATAACAACGGTAGTGTTTTATACAAGCAGTCGGCGCAAATTAGCAAAGCAACATATAAAGAACTAGAAATTAAATTAGGCAAGGGATATTACAGCGAAGGTAAAATGATAGATGCGCCATTTAATTTTACTTATAAAAACAAATTACAGTTAGCTGATTTAACTAAAATGCTTCAGACTATTATTTTCCCCGCTGTAAATAAATCAGCACGGTTTGAAATAGCTGAAAATGACCGGCAATTTTTATTAAGGTCAATGAGTGCATTTCCCAGAGAAGGAATGGTACATAAATATTCGCAGCTCGAACACTCTGACAGAGAGGTTAAGTTTTTAATGGAAGGTTTAGCAACAATGCCTGCTTATAATAAAATTCGTTGCTTTAATAAATCGGGATTGGCATACGGCTTCTTAACAGATGTTTCTTATTTCGTAGATTTTGAAAACAATGTAGAATTTATGCTGAGTGCAACTATTTTGTCAAATAAAGATCAGGTATTTAATGATGATAAATATGACTTTGAAACCATTGGTTATCCCTTCATGAAGTTATTGAGCAAAACTATTTATGACCATGAATTAAGAAGACAAAAACAATGCACTCCAAATTTGCAGGAGTTTAAAATAAATTATTAGTTGCTGCTTTAATGCAAAGTGATATTTTGAAAGTCTTAATTCAAAATATGCGAGATAATTACCTGTTGGCTAATCGTCTTACAATTTAATAATCTCCTGAACCTTTGGTAGCGACTTTTTCTTATATAATTTGTATACATTAAAAAGTATGATGAATTTTTTATGCTTATATGATCTGTATATTTGAAAAACCGTAGTTTTTAAAAACTTATCCTAAGTGGTAATTTTAATGGACCATCTTTAATGACAAAGAGAACATTAATTTTAATTGGCTTTATACTTGCAAAATTTCTTTTGCAGTATTTATTATTTAACCCGCAATATGATTTGCAACGGGATGAATATTTACATCTTGACCAAGCCAACCATTTAGCCTGGGGTTTTCAATCTCTTCCACCATTTACATCCTGCATTGCTTACATTATAAAGCTTCTTGGCAACGGATTTTTTTGGGTTAAATTTTTTCCGGCTTTTTTTGGTGCCCTAACAATTATTTTGGTTTGGAAAACTATTGAAGAATTAAAAGGCAATTTATTTGCATTAATATTAGGAGCAACCTGTGTTTTATTTTCAGCCCTCCTGCGTATTAATTTTCTGTTACAGCCCAATTCATTTGATGTTTTGTGTTGGACAAGTGTTTACTATGTACTTATTAAATACATCAATACTGAAAATGTAAAGTGGCTTTTCTTTGGTAGCTTTATTTTTGCTGTTGGCTTTTTAAATAAATACAATATTGTTTTTTTAATTATTGGAATTTTCCCTGCTATCTTATTAACAGACCAGCGTAAAGTTTTTGCCAAAAAGAAATTCTATTTTGCAATTTTATTCGGTCTGTTACTCATATTGCCAAATCTTATATGGCAATATAAAAACAACTTTCCAGTTTTTCATCATCTAAAAGAACTGGCAGACACTCAATTGGTAAATGTCAATCGTTTTGACTTTCTTAAGGAGCAATTTTTATTTTTCGTGGGAGCTTTGCCTGTTATCGCAGCTTCTTTGTATGCTTTATTATTTTATAAACCATTTCAAAAATTCAAACTTTTTTTTGGAATATTTATTTTCACACTCACAGTCTTTATTTATTTTAAAGCTAAAGGATATTATGCTATAGGATTGTACCCTGTTTATATTTCATTTGGTTCAGCTTTTTTAAGCCACAAATTAAATTCCGGTTGGAAAAAATATTTTCAACCAATTTTAATAGCTGTGCCTGTTATATTTTATGTTCTTTTATTTAGCATTGTTTTTTCAGTGAAGGCTCCTAACTATTATATAGAGAATAATAAAAAATATAAAGACTTAGGTTTGCTTCGTTGGGAAGATGGTAAAGACCATTTGTTGCCACAAGATTTTGCAGATATGCTTGGATGGAAAGAATTAGCCAAAAAGGTTGAGGTTGTTTATAATAGGCTCCCAAATAAAGACCAAACAATTATTGTGTGTGACAATTACGGCCAAGCAGGAGCAATAAATTATTACACAGAAAATAAAAACATCAAAGCTGTTTCGTTTAATGCTGACTATATTAACTGGTTTAACCTTGACACTAAAATTGAAAATTTTATTAGAATTAAAGAATTTGATGATAGCAATAAAGAGTTGGAAAAAACAAGCCCTTTTTTTGAAACAGCTTACATAGCAGACTCTATTACAAATTCACTCGCCAGAGAATACAGAACCACAATTTTCGTTTTTACTAAACCGAAAATTGATATTAACCAAAGATTAAAAACAGAATTGGAAAAAAGGAAAACTTACCAATAGAGTTTGTTGAAAGGCCGTTTATTGGACAGTCCCTCAATTTCCTTTTTTTTAATTTCAGCCACGTTCCGGCAGGTGCCGAACCTTGCTTCAATCATTACTTTTAGGGTATTTTTACATAGCAAAGGTTGCCTATCTTGTTTACTAATCAGCATACATCAAATAAAATGTTTAACATTTACAACTAAGTATTTTTGTAAAAAATTCAATTTTTCCACAAAATTACATTTGACTTTTACCATTCAAAAAAACAACAATTATGAAAAAGATTATGATGATGGTGTTTGCGGTTTCTTCAATTGGCTTTGCAGCATGTGCACAAAAAATAAAAGCTGATCAGGTTCCTGCTAAGGTAAAAGCTTCTTTTGCTAAACAATACCCCGGCACAGAAGTTACATGGGAAAAAGAAGCAGGTAAATTTGAGGCCGGCTTTAAAAAAGATGGAAGCGTAATGTCTGCTTTATACGAAGCCAACGGAAGTATGACGGAAAGCGAAAAAGATATTAAAGTATCTGCATTGCCTGCAACAGTTCTTGCATACGTAAAAGCAAATTACAAAGGCAAAACAATTAAAGAAGCAGCTATTATTACAAAAGCTGATGGAACCGTAACCTATGAGGCAGAAGTAAACGGTAAAGATGTAATTTTTGATTCAAACGGAAAGTTCATCAAAGAAATGAAAAATTAAGTCAGTATTTTACAGGAGCGGTTTAACACCCACTCCATTTTTTTATTTAAACAATGATTAATAAACTTTTAAACATGAATAATTTTCTCCTTTCTACGGTGTTTCTTTTTTTTGCAGCCACAACATTTGCACAAAAAGCCTCTGGTATTCATTTGCTTAACACCTACCATATTGCAAGTGGCGGTGGCTGGGATTATATAGAAGCTAATTATGGCAATAAAATTTATGTAACGCATGGTTCGCAGGTAAATATTTTAAATAAAAACAATGGCGACTCTTTAGATTTTATTGCAAACACAACAGGCGTTCACGGTGTGGCTTTTGATGTAGCTGAAGGAAAAGGATTTACCAGCAATGGCAGATTAAACAATGTTACTGTGTTTAATACTAAAACAAATAAAGTAATAACGCAGATTGCCACCGGCCAAAATCCTGATGCAATTATGTATGAATCCTTTTCAAAAAAAATAATTACCTGTAACGGCCGCAGCAAAACATTGTCATTTATTGACCCCATAAAAAATATTTTGACAGATAGTGTAAGTGTCGGTGGTGTACCTGAAACTGCAGTAAGCGATGAGGCAGGAAAAGTTTATGTAAACATTGAAGACAAAAATGAAATTGCAGTAATTGATGCCAGAACTTTTAAAGTTATAAGCCGTTGGAACCTTAAGCCCGGCAAAGGCCCAACCGGCTTAGCAATTGACAAAAAAACAAGAAGACTTTTTGTAGGGTGCGATAAATTGCTGATGATACTGGATGCAAATACAGGAAAGATTATTGATAAATTTACCATTGGCGATGGTTGCGATGGTGTGGCTTTTGACGCTGAAACAAAAAATATTTTTACAGCAAATGGAGAAGGAACCATCAGTGTGATACATGAAGACAACAAAAACAAATTCAACTTAATTGAAACCATTCCTACAAAAAAAGGGGCAAGAACAATTTCTTTGGATATAAAAACACATTTATTGTATTTACCAACTGCAGATTTTGAACCTGCAGACCCCAAAGTAAAAGGACGTCCGAAAATGATTCCGGGTAGTTTTCAGGTATTGGTATATGGTAAATAAAAAAGAAGTATTGAAAAAAATCATCACACTTTTATTAGTGCTATTCTCGTTTTTGTTTTGCTATTGTCAGCAAAATAAATTGCAGTATTATGTTGAAAATGCATTGCAAAACAGTCCGCTTTTAAATGATTATAAGAACCAGTTACAGATAAATGCTTTCGATAGCCTGCTCATAAGAGCTAGTTTAAAACCCCAGGTTAATTTTACAAGTACGAATTCTTATGCGCCGGTAGTAAAAGGTTATGGTTACGACGGGGCTATAACCAATGGCACAAACGTTTCTGCGCTTTTTGGTGTGAATAAACAATTTGTAAACAAAAAAAACTTAGGGGCACAATTTGATAATTTAAATTTGCTTAGCCGCAGTATTTACAACAATGTAAAAATAACGGAACAGGATCTTAAGCACAGCATCATCAACCAATATATAACTGCTTATGGTACGTTGCTGCAGGTAAATTTTGGCAATGAAATAAAATCGCTTCTCAACAAAGAAGAAATTATTTTAAAAAAACTTACTCAGAATAATGTTTACAAACAATCAGATTACCTGGCTTTTCTTGTAACACTTCAGCAGCAGGATTTTACTGTGCAGCAAACAACTGCCCAATACAAAAACGACATTGCAATGCTTAATTACATTACGGGCATTGCAGATACTTCCGCAATAATGCTTGATGAACCTGATATTAATTTGCCCGCTGTTTTAGACAGCAGTGCCGCCGTCTATTTACAGCAATACAACATTGACAGTTTAAAATTTGTAAACAGCAAACGCCTGGCAGATATTAATTACCGACCAAAAATAGGTGCATCTGCAGATGCAGGGTATTTCTCATCGCTAGCTGTAATGCCGTATAAAAATTTTGGGACAAGTGTAGGCTTCAGTGTGGTGGTGCCTATTTATGACGGCAGACAAAA
>JAYVVD010000317.1:0-6136 GCA_043787295.1 Ferruginibacter sp.
TATTGTAAATGAAAACCTTGCTGTAAACTTTTTAAAAGAAGTACAATACCCTGAAGCCCGCTGCATGTATGGCTTTCAGGTGATGATAGAAAATATACACAGTGAAGCGTATTCTCTTCTTATAGATACTTATATAAAAGATATTGTTGAAAAAGATAGGTTATTGAGAGCAATTGATACCATTGAATGCGTACAGAAAAAAGCAGAGTGGGCCTTGCGTTGGATAGATAAAGGATCGTTTGCAGAAAGGTTAATTGCTTTTGCAGCAGTGGAAGGAATATTTTTCTCTGGTTCATTCTGTTCTATTTTCTGGTTAAAGAAACGGGGCTTAATGCCGGGGCTTGCATTTGCAAATGAATTGATAAGCAGAGATGAAGGATTGCATTGCGATTTTGCTTGCATGCTATACACGCAGCATTTAGAAAATCCATTACCTAAAGAAACGGTTACACAAATAATAAGAAACGCAGTAGAAATAGAAAAAGAATTTGTAACAGATGCATTGCCTGTTGGGCTTATTGGAATGAACTCAAAACTAATGTGCGACTATATCGAATTTGTTGCAGACCGTTTATTGGTTGCACTTGGCTGCAGCAAAATTTACAACAACATAAATCCATTCGATTTTATGGAATTGATATCGCTCCAAGGCAAAACAAATTTTTTTGAAAAACGTGTAGGCGAATACCAAAAATCCGGCGTAAAAGAAAATGCGAGTAAGGCGTTTTCAATGGATGAAGATTTTTAGAGGAAAGAAATAAGATCAAAGACAAAAGATTAAAGACAGAAATCCATGCACAATTTCAGAGAATTGAAGGTTTGGCAAAAGGGAATTGATTTCTGTGTAGAAATATATAAATGCACTGCATCTTTTCCCGGAGAGGAAAAATTTGGATTAATAAGCCAGTTAAGACGATCAGCAGTTTCAATATCATCAAACATCGCAGAAGGGTCGAGTAGAACAAGTGATAAAGAATTTTTTCATTTTTTAGCTATTTCAATTGGTTCTGCTTATGAAAACGAAACACAGTTAATTATATCAAACAAGTTAAAATATGTAAATGATATAAACTTCGAAGAACTGACACAAAAAGTAACAGAAATACAGAAAATGCTTAATGCATTTTCTGAGATTATTAAAAATAAATTTTCAAAATAATAAACGACACATTATCAGATACAATCTTTTGTCTTTGATCTTTTGTCTTTATTAAAAAATACTAACATCTTAAATCTCTCACCCATGCAGGTAATTAAAAGAAACGGAAAAAAAGAAGCTGTACACTTTGATAAGATCACATCAAGGGTAATGAAACTTAGTTATGGTCTTCAGTTAAAAAGTGAAGACATTATTGAAATTGCAAAAAAAGTAGTTGCTGGTATCTACAATAATGTAACTACCACAGAGCTGGATAATCTTGCAGCAGAAACTTCTGCATCGTTTACAACCCGCCATCCAGATTTTGCAGTATTGGCTGCAAGAATAGCCGTGAGTAATCTGCACAAAAACACCAAAAAATCGTTTAGCGAAACCGCTGAGTTATTATACAATTATATAGATGATAAAACAAATGCGCCTGCTCCATTATTGGCAGAAGATGTATATGCTGTGATAAAAGAAAATGCTGATTTATTAGATGCGACCATTATCTACGAAAGGGATTATCATTTTGATTTTTTCGGTTTCAAAACTTTGGAAAAATCTTATCTGTTAAAAGTAAACGGAAAAATTACAGAACGCCCACAACATTTATTTATGCGTGTAGCTTTGGGCATACACAAAACTGATGTAGAAGCTGCCATTGAAACCTATAATTTAATGAGTGAAAAATGGTTCATTCATGCAACACCAACCTTGTTTAATGCAGGCACGCCAAAACCACAAATGAGCAGTTGCTTTTTGCTCAGTATGAAGGAAGACAGCATCTCTGGCATTTACGATACACTAAAAGATTGCGCAATGATTTCGCAATCTGCAGGCGGCATTGGGTTAAACATTCACAATGTACGCTCTACAGGAAGTTATATAAAAGGAACGAATGGGACATCTAATGGCATCATTCCTATGCTTCGTGTATTTAATGATACAGCCCGCTATGTGGACCAAGGAGGCGGAAAAAGAAAAGGCGCATTCTCTGTTTATTTAGAACCATGGCATGCAGATATTTTTGAATTTTTAGAACTAAGAAAAAACCATGGTAAAGAAGAAATGCGTGCTAGAGATTTATTCCTTGCGCTTTGGATACCCGATTTATTTATGAAACGTGTAGAAGCCGATGGCGTTTGGAGTTTGTTTTGCCCGAATGAAGCACAAAACTTACACACAACACACGGCGCAGAGTTTGAAGCATTGTACATACAATACGAACAGGAAGGAAAAGCAAAGAAAACAATACAGGCGAGAGAATTGTGGAATGCCGTTTTAGAATCCCAGATAGAAACAGGAACACCTTATGTGCTCTATAAAGATGCAGCAAATGCCAAAAGCAATCAGAAAAATTTAGGCACAATTCGTTGCAGTAATTTATGTACAGAAATAATTGAATACAGCGATGATAAAGAAACAGCGGTTTGTAATCTTGCGTCTCTTTCTTTACCAAGATTTGTAGAAGGTAATAAATTTAATTTTGAAAAATTAGTAGCGGTAACGAAAATTGTTACCCGTAATTTGAACAAAGTTATTGATGGTAATTATTATCCGATACCAGAAACAAAAAGAAGCAATGTACGCCATCGTCCAATTGGTATTGGTGTGCAAGGTTTGGCAGATGTATTTATGATACTTGGTTTGCCTTTTGAAAGTGAAATGGCAAAGTTGCTAAACAAAAATATATTTGAAACAATATATTATGCAGCAATGACCTCAAGTTGTGAGCTTGCAAAAAAAGATGGTGCCTACGAAACATTTAAAGGCTCACCATTAAGCGAAGGAAAATTTCAGTTTGATTTGTGGGATGTAGCCCCAAGTGACAGACACGATTGGGAAAGCCTTCGCAAAGATGTAATGGAACATGGCGTAAGAAATTCTTTGTTATTGGCACCAATGCCAACAGCATCTACCTCCCAAATTTTAGGTAACAACGAATGTTTTGAACCATACACTTCCAACATTTATAACCGCAGGGTTTTGAGTGGTGAGTTTGCTGTAGTAAACAAACATTTATTAAAAGACCTTGGCAAACTTAATTTGTGGAATGATAACATGAAGCAACGCATTATTGCTGCCAATGGTTCTGTACAAAATATTGAAGAAATTCCTGCAGACCTAAAAGAAATTTACAAAACGGTTTGGGAAATAAAACAAAAAACAGTGATAGATATGAGTGCTGACAGAGGTGCATATATTTGCCAGTCTCAATCATTAAATTTGTTTGTAGAGCAACCAAATTTTGCAAAACTTTCTTCTATGCATTTTTACACATGGAAAAAAGGATTAAAAACCGGTATGTATTATTTAAGAACAAAAGCTGCCGCAGATGCTATTAAATTTACAGTAGACGCAGCCGTTTTAAACCAAATGAAAGAAGAACAGGTTGCAGCAATTTCGTGCTCGTTAGATAATCCGGAAGGCTGTGAAGCTTGTGGATCATAATGAATTTTTTTAAAACATATAATAAAGCCGCAGTTTTAAACACTGCGGCTTTATTATTGTACAGTTTTGTTTGATCACATTCTTTTTACAACCAACAATTTTTTAAAAATGAAATTTTTTACTTTTATAGCTTTACCGGTTTCTATCCTTTTTTTTTCTTGCAATCAAGGTGTAAAGGAACAGACTATTATAAAAAGTGACAGCATTCCAAAAAAAACTGCTGCAAGTTTATCATCCGCAGATTCTGCAAAAAAGGCAGACTCTACAAGCAAACTGATAGCTTCACTTTCCAACGATACCATTTTCGCTGGTGATAAAATTGCACAGCTTATAATAAACCTGGGGTTTGATGAAGCACTTCAAATAATGGGCGATCCTGCAGCAGCAGATACCATAAAAAATAATTTGCTTTTGCAGTGGAAGGCAAATAAAATACATAATGTACAATATGTCACAACTGCATTGTTTAATAACAGTAAAGAGGGTAAAAAAATTAAACAAATATCCACTACTTCACCTTCGTTTAAAACTCCGATGATGGTTGGTTGTGGCAGCACATTGGCTTACATTAAAATACAATACCCATCCATAAAAAAAGCTACGGAAACATACACCGATAAAGCCGGTAAAACAATATCTGTGTATGATAATGTGAAGGAAGGAATAGCTTTTGAAACAAATGAAGAGGGTAAATGTGTATTAGTTTCTGTTCACGTAAAAGGCCAAAAAAATATAAAAATATCTTTGTAAAAAAGTGGAAGAAATAATTACTAAAGACGGACTTACCTATACACTTTCTGAAATTGAAAAGGATTGTTGGTTGAGATTATTGAACGGTTCATTACGAAACAAAGAACCATTTCACAATCCTGTAGTAGCAAACATTAAAGGTAATTTGCCTGTTTCAAGAACAGTTGTATTACGCAAAGTAATTACTGCAGAAAAAAAACTTTTTTTACATACAGATGCAAGGAGTGATAAATGGAATGATCTTCAATTAAATGAAAATACTAGCTGGTTGTTTTATGATGCAGCTGCAAGGTTGCAGATAAGAGCAGGAGGAAAAAGTATACTTCATCACGATGATGCAATTGCTAATACAGCATGGCAAAACACTTCTACAAACAGCAGAAAAACATACATGGGTTTAATAAGTCCTTCACAAAAAAGTGATGTACCAACTAGCGGTTTACCTGAGCATTTTTTAAAAACTAATCCTACAATGGAAGAGAGCGAAGTGGGTAGAAAAAACTTCGCTGTTGTATGTACACATGTAAAGTGGCTGGAATGGCTGTGGCTTAACAGCAGCGGGCATAAACGGGCTGCATTCAATTATTTGCCCGATTATAGCTTTGAAGCTACCTGGTTAATACCTTAATTGATAAATTTTGAAAATAAAACAATTCTACATTTATCAAAACTTGTTACTTAAATTGAATTGATGAAATATTTATTTATTATCTTTTTATTGAGCTCGTGTTACAATACATATTATGTAGTGCGCCATGCAGAAAAAGTGCTCACTCCCCCAAATGCGAACGATCCCATTCTTACAGAGGCTGGCATACAAAGATCAAATGATTTAAATAATTTTTTCAGTTATAAAAAACCTGACAGCATTTTTGTTACAAAATATTTGCGCAATCAATTAACTGCAGCGCCCACAGCTACCTCAGCCGGCATAATTCCTGTTATCATCAACCAATCTGACACATCAAATATTTATGCCTTTATTAAAAGGCTTAAAAAAATAAGAAATAAGAAAATACTGGTTGTTGGTCATACTAATACAGTACCTCTAATAGTAAAAGGTTTAAGTGGTAAAGAAATAAACCCCATTCCTGACAATGACTACGATAATATATACATCATTAAAGTAAAGAGAAATAGCAGGTATTTAAACCAAACTACCTATGGTGCAACTTCTCCTTAATATTCTTTTTAATTTAATGAATGCTTTAACAAAATATCATTTCAACTACATCTGTTTTTAAACATGAAAGCTTTTTTATTCGACCTTAACGGTACTATGGTAGATGATATGAGCTACCACATAAATGCCTGGCACAATATTTTTTTGAAATTAGGTGCCGGTTATACTCTGCAACAATCGCAGGAACAATGCTACGGTAAAAACGCAGAGATATTGGAAAGGATTTTTCCAGGCAGATTTTCAGAGGAAGATAAGAGAAAAATAGGGGACAATAAAGAAGCTACTTATAGAAAAGAATACAAACCTTTTTTAAAACTTATTATTGGTTTAGATGAATTTCTTGCAGCGGCAAAAAAACAAAATATAAAAATGGCAGTAGGCTCCGCAGCTATGAAATTAAATGTAGATTTTGTACTCGATAATTTAAACATAAGACATTACTTTAATGCCGTAATAAGTGGAGACGATGTTGCAAAAAGTAAGCCTGATGCAGAAACTTATTTAAAATGTGCCCATGCTTTAAATATGCCCCCTCAGCAATGTCTGGTATTTGAAGATGTACCCAAAGGTGTTGAAAGTGCGGCTAATGCAGGAATGAAAGCAGTTGTAAT
>JAYVVD010000318.1:0-4997 GCA_043787295.1 Ferruginibacter sp.
CCTGATGCTGATTACCGTATTGGCGTTAATTATAGAAACCAGTTTAGTAATATTTTGTCGGCCCCATATAAAACCATTAGTGCTTATGGCGACGCCCAGTTTTTTAGAGATAAATTGGAAAATGGATGGGTAGGATTAGGTGGCGTTTTACTTAGTGATAAAGCAGGAAGCGGCGGTTTAAGGTCAGATAAATTTTATGCATCTGTAGCTTACCACCAAATGTTGGGACTGAGCAGTTTGTTAAGTGCCGGATTTAATTTAGGTTACGTATCCAAAAGAATTGACCCAAGTGCTTTAAAATTTCCAGATCAGTTTAACGGTAAATTTTTTGACGGTACAACAACAACCGGTGTACAATTTACAAACCTCAATATTAATTATTATGATATGCAGGTTGGTTTAAATTATGCCTATTTTCCAAAAGAAGATATTTATATAAACGCCGGTTATTCTATTCATCATGTAAATAAACCAAAAGAAAGTTTTTTTGGTGATAATACGGAAGCAGGCAAAATTTCAATCCGTCATATTGGATTTGTAAATGCGATTTTAAAAGTAAACCCGAGGGTAATTATTAACCCAAATATTTATTTTACAACTCAGGCCCGTGCAATCGAATTAAATGCTGGTATAAATGCCAATTACAACCTTTCTGAATTCGGCGAAAATCAATTAATATTCGGGTTTTATTACCGTTATAAAGATGCTGTAATTCCCACCATAGGTTTTGAAACAAAAAAAACTGCATTTACATTTAGTTACGATGCTACTACCTCCTCATTAAAAACTTTTAATAATTACAGAGGTGCAGCAGAATTCAGTATCGTAAAAAAAGGTTTTTATCCCGGTAACAGCGACAGACAAACCTTGTGTCCAAAATTTTAATATTTATCCATATTTTTTTTAATAATTTTCTATTTAGAAATTCTTAAGTCTACTTTTCAACATTCCTATATAAAACCGAACTTTGTTTAAAATTCAGATACATGAGTATTGTTGCAGAAAGAACTAAAAACTACCGTGAACATTTAATTGCTTTTAAAAATATTGTGGGCGAAGCTTATGTTTTTACTGATGAAGAAATGCTGGATAACTGTGCTAAAGATGAAACTGAAAATCTTTATTTTTTACCTGATATAGTTATTAAACCCCGCACCGCTGAAGAGATAAGTGAGGTAATGAAAATTTGCAATGCTTATAAAATTCCTGTTACGCCTAGAGGTGCCGGCACTGGTTTAAGTGGTGGGGCATTGGCACAAAATGCAGGTGTGGTAATTTCTTTTCAAAGAATGAACACTATACTTGACATCGACGAAAAAAATTTACAGGTCACTACTGAACCCGGTGTAATCACACAAGTATTGCAAAATGCTGTAAAAGAAAAAGGATTATTTTATCCACCCGACCCAAGCAGTTATGGCAGTTGTTTTATTGGTGGCAATATTGCTGAAAACAGTGGTGGTCCCAAGGCTGTGAAGTATGGAGTTGTAAAGGATTATGTTTTAAATCTGCAGGTTGTTTTACCCACTGGAGAAATAATTTGGACGGGCGCAAATGTTTTAAAAAATTCAACAGGCTATAATTTAACACAGCTTATTGTAGGGAGTGAAGGCACGCTGGGACTTGTTACAAAAATTGTTTTGAAATTAATTCCACATCCCACACACGATCTTTTAATGCTTGTCCCATTTAATGATTTGGAAAAAGCCGGAGCTGCCGTTAGCGCCATTTTTCGTGCCGGGTTTACACCAAGTGCATTGGAATTAATTGAGGTAAATGCATTAAAAATTGTGAGCAAATTTGTTGATAGCAACTCAATAAAAATTGATGACGATGTGGCTGCTCATATTATCATTGAAGTTGATGGAAATGATATGGATGTATTGATGAAAGAAATGGAAGCAATTGCACACGTGCTTTCAGGTTTTGATTGTGGCGAAATTTATTTTGCAGATGATGCGCAGCAAAAAGCCGAATTGTGGAAATTGAGGAGAAGAGTTGCAGAAGCTGTAAAAATTAATGGCTATACAATTGAAGAAGATACAGTTGTGCCAAGGGCTACACTCCCTGCATTGATAAAAGGTATAAAAGAATTAAGTAATCAATACAATTTTGAAGTTGTGTGTTATGGTCATGCAGGCGATGGTAATTTGCATGTGCGCATAAAAAAAGAAGGATGTGTTTATAGTCTTAACAATGAGAAAATTGTACCGGCATTAAGGGCTCTTTTTATTCTTGTAAAATCGCTTGGTGGTACAATTAGCGGTGAGCATGGTATTGGTCTTATTCAAAAAGAGTTTATACCAATTATGTTTGATGAGATAACATTAAACATAATGCGTGGAATTAAAAAAACATTTGATCCTAATAACATTTTAAATACTGGTAAAATTTTTGATTAATATTAAACAAATAATTTTGGTTGAAGTCTATTAAATTAAAATTTTTATGAAAAAATCGTTCATGTTGTTACTTTGTTTTACTGCATTGCTAATAAATGTAAAAGCTCAAACAGAAAAAAAAGACGAGACTGAAGTTGCGAAAAAAAGTGGGTTTAAAAAAGAAAACTTATTTGCAGGAGGTAACGTTGCATTGGGTTTGGGGTCAGGTAACTTTTCTGTGGGAGTGGGGCCTTACTTTGGTTATAGTTTAAATAAATATGTTGATGTGGCTGTTGGCTTAAACTATAGTTATATTTCTCAAAGAGACTACTACACAACACAAAAACTACGTCAATCAGTTATTGGCCCAAGTGCATTCGCACGTTTATATCCTGTAAAATTTTTATTTGCACATGCACAGTACGAGTATAATTTTATTAAGCATAAACAAATTTATGGGAACGGTATTCCCGATAATGTTTCTAAAATAAATGTTCCAAGTTTTTTAATTGGACCTGGCTTTGCAAGCGGTAGAGATGCAAACAATAAAACATTTTATTATATTTCTGTATTATTTGACGTCATTAAAAATATTAATTCTCCTTACACTGATAATCTTGGTCGTGTAACTCCAATCATTCGTGCCGGCTATAATGTTGCACTATTTCAGGGAGATGGCGGCAGAAGTAATAACAGGCGAAATGAAAGAAGGAGATTTTAAATATATTTCAAAAGAGCTTCAGGTTCATTAATAACTGTAAGCTGGTCATCAGGATGGTTGTATAAAAAGCCTTCATCATGCAAATGAGTTATATGAGCAATGAGGTGATTATAAAAACCTGCAGAGTTTAAAATAAATATTTTTTTACTGTGAATTTTTAACTGGTTCCAGGTTAGCATTTCAAAAACTTCATCCAGTGTTCCATAACCACCTGGTAAAATTATAGCAGCATCACATCTTTCATAAATCATTTTTTTTCGGCTGTGCATTCCATCCACTACATGCGTTTCTGTAAGTGACTCATGTATAATTTCTTTTGTTTGCAATAACTCAGGAATAATGCCTGTCACATTACCCTCATTTTCTAAAACAGCATTAGCCACGGCACCCATCAGGCCTCTGTTTCCACCGCCGTAAATAACGGCAATATTTTTTTCGGCGAGTAATTTCCCAAGTGCCCGGGTATGTTCTTCATACAATGGATTTCCCCCTAGTTTACTGCCACAAAAAACTGCAATTGCTTTTATATTCATCCTTTCTTTTTTTAAGTGCAATGTGGTCAATTTTTTCTTTTAAACATCATTAATAGTATTATTTTTTTATTACAAAAATGGGATGCCTTTATTATTCTATTATTTATAAGAATCAATAACGATTTTTTATCTTCACTGTATGAATAAAAACATTTCAACTCTATATAATATTGCTCAGAAAGAAATTAGATCGATCATCGGTTTAATGAGTGGTACTTCTTTAGATGGGTTGGATGTAGCTTTGTGTAGTTTTAAGGGAAGTGGTTTGCAAACAGAAATGGAATTGCTGCAGTTTGAAACGATACCATACAAGAAGGATTTTAAAAGTGAAATAAAAACGATTTTTAGTAAAGAAAATATTTCTCTGCAAAAACTAACGCTGCTTCATTCATGGGTTGGTGCACAGCATGGTAATATGGTTAATACCATTTTACAAAAATGGAATAAAAAAAATACTGATATAGATATTATCGCAAGCCACGGGCAAACAATCTACCACGCACCAAAAACTTTACATGGTCTCTCAAAATTTGAGAATGCAACATTGCAAATTGGCGATGGTGATCACATTGCTGTCACTACAGGTATTATTACTCTTAGCGATTTCAGGCAAAAAAATATTGCTGCAGGTGGGGAAGGTGCACCATTAGCTGTGTACGGCGATTACTTACTTTTTGGTAAGCACGGAGAAGATAGGATTTTATTAAATATTGGTGGCATTGCAAATTTTACTTTTTTATCCGGCAGTATGGATGCATCAAAAATTTTTAGTACAGATATAGGTGCGGGCAATACAATAATGGACGCATATATTCAACAGCATTTTTATGGAAAATATTTTGATGAAAATGCTGCCATTGCCCTGCACGGAAATATTGATCAATCACTTTTGTCAGCATTAAAAGAAAATGCATTTTTTAAAAAAGATTTTCCAAAAACAACCGGCCCTGAATTATTTAATCTTAATTATTTGATGGATGCACAGCAAAAATCAAATACAAATAATTTAAGTAATTATGATGTAATGGCAACATTGAATAAATTTTCAGCAGATATGATCGTAGCAGCAATTAAAGAAATAACTACAAATAAAAATGTATTTGTTTACAGCAGCGGTGGAGGTATGCACAATCCTTTACTGATGCAAAATATAAAAGAACAGTTGCCGGAATTAAAATTTAAAACTACTTATGATTTAAGCATTAATCCCGATGCGAAAGAAGCAGTTTTATTTGCTTTGCTTGCAAATGAAGCACTATGCGGCGGCGAAACAAATTTTGGTAAAACTGCACCTTCAGTAAGTATGGGTAAAATTAGTTTTCCCCGATGAGGAATGGAACATGTGCTTTTGGCTTACTGTAT
>JAYVVD010000319.1:0-9697 GCA_043787295.1 Ferruginibacter sp.
TAATACGAGCAATACACAAATAAGCAAATTTAAATTTTTATTTATATTGGTATTTTGCAACAATAAATAAATACCTCCGCCAATAGCGCAGGCAGTTGCATAGAGCTCTCCTTTTTTAAAAAGATTGGGTACATCATTGCAAAAAACATCTGCAATGAGCCCACCGAAAGTAGCGGTAATTACACCCATTATAAGTGCGTACGCATCGTTTACGCCATTGCGTTGTGCAATCTCAATACCCGCTGCAGTAAACAACCCTATGCCAAGTGCATCTGTAAAAAAAATTGTTTTACTAAATTTATTTACGCCTTCTTTTAAAAAAAAAGTAATAATCGTTCCGGCAAATACAAGCCCTAATGCAAAATAATCGTTTACCCAGTTTACAGGTTTTACACCAATCAACAAATCTCTGATAGTACCGCCACCATAGGCTGTTGCGAATGCTACGACCAATCCGCCAAAAATATCCATCTTAAATTTTCTTGCTTTTAATGCACCTGTGAGCGCAAAAACAAATGTGCCGGTGTAGGTAATAATGTTGAGCAACGTCATGCGGTAAAGTTATATTTTTCACCGCAGAGAAAAGAGTAAATGGAGTTTCACAAAGTATATTGACAAAGCCTTATTTAGGGTTTAGTACAAAAAATAATATTTACTAAATGTCCTATCTTCGAAACATAAAACATACAAATATGAATTTTGATACATTGCTCTTTGAAGTTGAAAACGGTACAGCAATTATTACTGTTAATCGTCCTGAAAAATTAAATGCGTTAAACAAAGATGTGTTTACAGATTTAGATGATGCCGTGAGTGAGGTTTTAAACAATGATGAAATAAAGTCAGCCATTATTACTGGCGCCGGTTCAAAAGCATTTGTAGCTGGGGCCGATATAAGTGAATTTGGTGGATTGAATTTAGCTGAGGCAATGGCATTATCAAAACGTGGACAGGATATTTTTTTAAAAATAGAAAACAGCAATAAGCCAATTGTGGCTGCAGTAAATGGGTTTGCGTTGGGTGGTGGCTGTGAGCTTGCCATGGCTTGCCACTTCAGGCTTTGCAGCGATAATGCAAAGTTTGGTCAGCCTGAAGTTAATCTTGGTTTGATACCGGGCTATGGCGGCACGCAACGCCTTACACAATTGGTAGGTAAAGGAAAAAGTATGGAGTTACAGATGACAGGTTCTTTAATTGATGCAAATGAAGCTTTTAGACTCGGGCTTGTAAATCACGTAACCACACCAGATAATCTGATTATTAAAACAAAGGAAATTGCTCAACTTATACAAACCAAAGCACCTTTTGCAGTAAGCAAAATAATTGAGTGCATCAATATTGCTGTATTAAGTGACAGTACTTTTACAGATGGTATAAGCGGTTATGATAAAGAAGTAGAAGCATTTGGTGAATGCTTTGGGACAGAAGATATGAAAGAAGGAACCACTGCATTTTTAGAAAAGAGAAAAGCGGTTTTTACAGGGAAATAAATATATTTTAAAAAAACAAACCTGCAAATTTGAATTTTAATGACGATTTTACAGCGTAAATTTTACTCCAAAATTTTTATAATTTTTACAAAATGTATTTTATAATAACCTAAAAAATTATTGATAATTACACCAACATTTTTTCCGGAAGCTGAATGAATAAATTGTGGCACTTCTCCACCTGCTGTTATTATTCCCATGTGCCCAACTTCACCACTTGAATTGTCCATACCTGTAAATAAAATAATATCTCCGGGCTTTGCATTTTTTATATCAATTTCTGTACCCTCATCAGTAAAATTCACAGAGGAACGTGGTGCTTTAACATTAAAGTGGTTAAACACCACTGTAATAAAACCTGAGCAATCAAGTCCATTTTCAGGAATTGCCGAAGCTAGTTTGTATGGAGTACCGAGAAACGTTTTTGCATAATTTACAAATTCTTTTCTATCAATTTTTATAAGCGAAGTAAATGTTTTAGCACGTTTAGTAGCGGAACGAATAGGTACATTTCCTGAGTTGTTTGTAATCTCGGGTGATGGAGTTTTAGTAGCTTTTTTTAAAGAACTGCAAGAGGACAGCACCAGAAAAAATAAAATAACAGCAGGTAAAAATTTAATCATCTTTTTATTTTGTGCAACATACTCAAGAAAATTTAAAAAATAATTATTACTAATCTTCATTTGGTGAATCATTAGCCAAATTAAATGCAAAACTGAATTGCCCGATTCATCTTAAAATCGTTTGCTATATTTGCGCATCTTTAAAAGCTCAATACTTTAAACAATGGAATACAGAATAGAGAAAGATACAATGGGAGAGGTGAAAGTACCTGCAGATGCATACTTTGGCGCACAAACACAGCGTAGTATTGATAATTTTAAAATAGCCCAGGATATAAATAAAATGCCCAAAGAAATAATAAAGGCATTTGCATACTTAAAAAAGGCGGCAGCACTTACCAATAAAGATGCAGGAGTTTTATCACAGACAAAAAGCGATTTAATCGGTAAGGTGTGTGATGAAATACTGGCGGGTAAACTGGATGAATATTTTCCTTTAGTAGTATGGCAAACGGGCAGTGGCACACAAAGTAATATGAACGTAAATGAAGTAGTGGCTTACCGTGGGCATGTAATAAATGGTGGCAGCCTTGCTGACAAAGAAAAGTTTCTTCACCCAAATGATGATGTAAATAAAAGCCAGAGCAGCAACGATACATTTCCTACCGCTATGCATATTGCAGCTTACAAAATATTGAATGATGTAACTATACCCGGCATAAAAAAATTACGAGATACACTTCATGCAAAGTCGCAGGAGTACATGCATGTAGTAAAAATTGGTCGTACTCATTTTATGGATGCGACTCCCCTTACAGTTGGACAGGAATTCAGTGGTTATGTTTCACAGCTTGATCATGGCTTGCGTGCTGTTAACAATGCCTTGCCTCACCTTAGTGAACTTGCTTTGGGGGGGACCGCAGTTGGTACAGGAATTAATACACCGGCGGGCTATTCAGAAAATGTTGCGGCACATATAGCAACACTTACTGGTTTACCATTTATAACTGCAGAAAATAAATTTGAAGCATTGGCAGCACATGATGCAATTGTTGAAATGCATGGAGCATTGAAAATGATTGCTGTAAGCTTAATGAAAATTGCAAATGATATAAGAATGTTATCAAGCGGACCAAGAAGCGGTATTGGTGAAATTTTTATCCCCGATAACGAACCAGGTTCATCAATAATGCCCGGCAAAGTAAACCCTACACAATGCGAAGCGCTCACTATGATTGCTGCACAGGTAATGGGCAATGATGTTACCATTAGCATTGGCGGCAGCAACGGCCATTTTGAACTAAATGTTTTTAAACCAGTTATGATTTTCAATTTTTTACACAGTGCAAGATTGATCGGAGATGGATGTGTTTCTTTCAATGATAAATGTGCTGTGGGTCTTGCTCCAATTGAAGCCAATATAAAAAAGCATGTAGATAATTCGTTGATGCTTGTAACAGCCTTAAATACAAAAATTGGTTATTACAAAGCCGCAGAAATAGCACAAACCGCACACAAGGAAGGAACAACTTTAAAAGAAATGGCAGTAAAACTCGGTTATGTAACTGCTGAAGATTTTGATAAATGGGTTATACCTGCAGAGATGGTAGGCAAAATATAAATTCAATTATTTCCTTTTGATGAAAATTCTCATCGCACATAAAAGTATTATTCCTGTAACAGATTATGGTGGTACAGAAAGAGTGATTTGGTATTTGGGAAAAGAACTTTCTAAGCTTGGGCATGCTGTAACTTTTCTTGTAAATAAAGGGTCTTATTGCGATTTTGCTAAGGTAATTTTTATGGATCCTACAAAAAGTTTAAAGGCTCAAATTCCGGAAGAAACAGATATTGTTCATTTTAATTTTTTTCCATCTGAGCAAATTACAAAGCCATATGTGATAACCATGCATGGCAATGTGAATGATGGAAGAAAATTTGATTTAAATACTATTTTTGTTTCTTTAAACCATGCTGAACGTTTCTGTAGCAAGGCTTTTGTACACAATGGTATGGATTGGGACGAGTATCAAAAACCTTTCTTAAAAAACAAAAGATCCTATTATCATTTTTTAGGAAACGCAGCATGGCGGGTGAAAAATGTACGTGGTTCCATCAATATTATACATCAAACCAAAAAAGAGACACTTAAAGTTCTTGGTGGTACAAGGCTAAATTTTAATATGGGATTTAGATTTACCACAAGCCCACGAATTAAATTTTATGGAATGGTGGGTGGTGCTAAAAAATTCTCCTTACTAAATGGTTCTAAGGGATTAATATTTCCCGTAAGATGGCATGAGCCTTTTGGCCTGGCTATTACAGAAAGTTTATTTTTTGGTTGCCCTGTATTTGGTACTCCTTATGGGTCCTTACCTGAAATTGTAAACAGCGAAGTAGGTTATTTATCGGCTAAAAGTGTAGAATTAAAAGAAGCTATTGAAAATAGAAATAACTTTTCAGCAAAAATTTGTCATGAGTATGCTTTAGAAAAATTCAATTCCAAAAACATGGCTTTGCAATATTTAGAGAAATATACAATTGTTTTAAATGGAGAAACATTCAATAAAATCAATCCATTTTTATTGCAGGTTCAAACTGGAAAATTTTTACCATTTGAATAGCAGAATTATAAAAGTTCCTTCCATGTATGATCTGCCAATAGCTGCACTTTAGCAGCATGTTGTTTAAAAGACTTTGATCCTCTGCCCCATTCATTTGGGCTTACCATGCTTATCATATAACTACTATCGTGGTTTTCATATAAATGATAAATTTGTCCTATCACCGGTTGAAAAGTTAGTTTGGCACTGTACACAATCATAGATAATTCTTTACGTGATTGTATTTCCTGCGCCTGCAAAGCCAGAAGCTCAACCTGTTTGCGAATCTGGTCTAACTGCATGTTCGTTTGCTCTTCCATTGCAGTGAGCACTTTATACCTTATAACACCCTCTTGAGTGGGTTTTATAACTGCACCACTTACGCTTGCGCTATAAGGCAGCACACTCATTTGTTTATGGTAAAATTCAATATTTACGTAATTGGAACCGTCTTCTCTTTTCCCCGTTTGGGTTATTTTTAAATATCCGTTCGGCAGTATTTCATGCTGCACTTCTAAAACAATATCACCGTTTTTTTCAAAAATAATTTTCATTAAAATAGAGCTTAACACTTTTCCTTTTACATGAGTGGCAAAATCTTTGTCATAAAAATCCTGTAAACTGTCGTCTATAATAATTTCATATTTTGCACCAAACGAAATATTTTGAAGGGTAACCCAACTGTTGTTAATGGTAAGGTGATTTTTATTTTCAGATGCAGTAATCTGGAAATATCCACTCTTCGGTCTGTCCCCTTTTTCGTATGTTCCTTTTTCGGGGAAAAGTTGCCAGGCCGCAATAAAATTATAAGCTGAAGTCATGTTACTAATTGAGCGGTGAAGGTAATTTTTTTAACCCCCTAAAATAATTTACCATTTACTCCATCGGAAAAAATTGAAAGCACATATTTTCAACTTGTTCATGCAAAACAGATGTTTTACTAAACCGCATAAAAAAACCGTTTCAAATAAATGAAACGGTTTTTAAAATATTTTATCTTTTTTACATTGCTGCAAGCTGTACTTTCTGTTGAAGTTCCAATACACTTTCTTTAAATAAATTATCAGTATCCATTAAATCTTTCACCGTCTGGCAACTGTGTATTACTGTGGTATGGTCTCTTCCACCAAAATGCTCTCCAATTGTTTTTAAAGAATTCTTTGTAAATGCCTTGGATAAGAACATAGTAATTTGTCTTGCCTGTACTATTTCACGTTTACGGGTTTTTTGAAGAAGCTTATCATAAGCGACGTCAAAATATTCACATACCATTTTCTGGATAGCATCAATCGTAATTTCCTTAGTGGACGATTTTACAAAATTTCTTAATACTTTTTTTGCCAATTCGAGGTCTATTTCTCTCTTGTTAAGCGAAGATTGTGCCAACAGAGAAATGAGTGCGCCTTCTAACTCTCTAACGTTAGTATTGATATTATATGCTATATATTTAACTACTTCACGGGGCATTTCTAACCCATCATTTTTCATTTTTATATCAAGTATATCAATCTTGGTTTCATAATCCGGCACTTGCAAGTCGGCACTTAAACCCCAACGGAAACGACTGAGTAATCTTTCTTGTACACCTTCTAAATCTTTGGGTGATTTATCACTGGTAAGAATTAATTGTTTACCACTTTGGTGTAAATGGTTGAAGATAGAAAAGAAAGCATCCTGAGATTTTTCAGCTCTATTAAAAAACTGAATATCGTCAATAATTAATACATCTATCAACTGGTAAAAATGAATAAAATCATTGATGGCATTATTACGACCATGATCAATAAACTGGTTAATGAATTTTTCTGAGCTTACGTATAATACAACCTTATTTGGATTAAGGTTCTTTACTTCGTTACCAATTGCCTGTGCTAAGTGGGTTTTGCCCAAACCAACACCACCATAAACCACTAAAGGATTAAAACTGGTACCGCCTGGTTTTTCTGCAACAGTTTTACCTGCACGGCGGGCTACTCTGTTACAATCTCCTTCTATAAATGTATCAAAAGTATACGCTGAGTTAAGCTGCGGATCAATCTGCATCTTCTTAAGCCCCGGTATTACAAACGGGTTCTTAACAGGATTATTTATGACTAGCGGAAAATCCATTTCGTTGTTTGAATATGATCTGTATCCATGTCCCGGAATATCTGTTGTAAGTGGTTTGTTTTTACTATTACCACTGTCAACCATAATTCTATATTCCAATCTTGCTTCTTTACCCAATTCTCGTTTCAACGTTTTTGCAAGAAGGGATACGTAATGCTCTTCAAGGTACTCATAAAAAAATTGACTTGGTACCTGTATTGTAAGAATTTTTTCTTTAAGGCTAACTGGCTTTATCGGTTCAAACCATGTTTTAAAATGTTGCCATTCAACAATATCTTTGATAATATCCAAACACGAAGCCCATATTTTATCAAAAGATTTATCCATTAGTAATTCAACAGTTTTTTGCTTGTATTATTTGGTAAGTTTTTGGGTGCCCTTTAAAACGTTTATAGCATTTTTTATGGGGACAGCGAATATCAAAATAAATTGTTGATAAAAAAAACTTTTTATTAGTTATAATTTCCCGTAGATAAAAAAATAAAAGAAATTTTAGAATATTGAGTTTACAATAAAACAACTAATCCTTTGTTGGAATTGAATTTTACGAATTAAAAATTGAAATGATCTTTAAAAAATAATTTTAAAAATAATTTTAAAACCCTCAAATACTTTTTTTGAATGATGTGTATAAAACGGATATGAGTTCGAATTGCTATAATTTTTTGACGGGAATTTATCAAAACGTGCCTGTATAAAAATACTAAATAAATAACGCCTATTTTTGAGTATAAAAAATAACATTATGAGCTACGAACTAACCGGTAAATTAATTGCAAAATACGATACCGTACAACGCACAGAAACATTTAAAGTAAGAGAATTTGCAGTTGAGAAAACGGAAGATATTGGAGGGAGAACAATTGTAAACTATGCTAAATTTCAGTGCGTGCAAGATAAGACAGCCATTGTAGATAAGGTAAATATCGGAGATGATATAAAAGTTTATTTCAACATTAAGGGGAGTAAATGGGAAAAGGATGGTAAGACAAATTATTTTACAAATTTAGATGCATGGCGCATTGAGCAAATTTTAAATACAAATCAAGGCAACAATAATTCAAATAATAGTGCCATGGAACCTATCGATAATTTTACGTCGCCACAGGAAAATGACGATCTGCCTTTTTAATAATTAATTTTTAAATTAAATTTCCGGGAGAAGACCTGGCAAACAAAATGCAGCAGAAAATAGTTCTAAAACTTTCCCCGGCAGATGCTGCAGATGAAACAATAATAATTAGCCATATTACAAAATTAGCCGCAGTTGATGTTGCTTCCATTTCAGGCTATACAATAATTAAAAAGTCTATTGATGCTCGAGGTAAAAATATTAATATAAATCTTACAGTAAATGCTTTTATAAAAGAGCCTATTTTAACTGGTGCAAAAAAAACTTTTTCTTTTAAAAACGTAAATACTCATTCAAAAAAAGTAATTATTATCGGCTCTGGACCTACAGGAATTTTTGCAGCACTTCAATTACTTGAAAGAGGAATAAAACCCATTATTTTAGAAAGAGGAAAGGATGTTAGAGCAAGAAGGCGTGATCTTGCAAGACTAAACAAAGAGGGTATTGTAAATCCTGAAAGTAATTATTGTTTTGGTGAAGGTGGTGCAGGTACATACAGCGACGGCAAATTATATACACGAAGTAACAAGCGGGGCGATATAGATCGTATTTTGGATCTGTTTGTTTATTTTGGGGCACCTAAAAATATTACCTACGATTCGCACCCGCATATTGGTACTAATAAACTCCCACAGATTATTACAGCCATGCACGAAAAAATAAAAAGTTGTGGCGGCGAAATTTGGTTTGAAAAAAAAGTCGTTGATTTTAAAATTACGAACTCTAAAATAGGTTTTGTTACCACACAAGATGGTCAAACATTTGCAGCAGATGCATATATTTTGGCAACCGGACATTCTGCAAGGGACATTTTTAAATTACTTCATTCAAAAAATATTTTAATTGAAGCAAAGCCTTTTGCAATGGGTGTAAGAATAGAACATCCGCAACATTTAATTGACAGCATACAATACCATTGTTCCATTGAAAGAGACATTCACCTACCACCTGCTTCCTACTCTTTGGTTCAACAAATAAACGGTAAGGGTGTATTTTCTTTCTGTATGTGTCCTGGTGGGATAATTGCGCCTGCCGCAACAGATGAGGGCCAACTTGTAGTAAATGGTTGGAGCCCATCTAAAAGAAACAATGCTTTTGCTAACAGCGGCATTGTGGTACAGGTAGAAAAAGAAGATGCAATGGCTTCATTAAAAACTGCAGGTATTGAAACAAATGAAGATGACCCGCTTGTTTTTATGAAGTTTCAACAAATGGTAGAAATAAAAGCCTATGAAGAAGGCGGCGGAAATTTTAAAGCTCCTGCACAAAGAATGCAGGATTTTGCAAATAAAAAATTATCAGAAACACTGCCTGCTAATTCTTACTTACCAGGGTTAACATCTTCAAAACTGGAAAATGTGTTACCTGCATTTATTTACGATGCATTGGCAGAATCTTTTCAACATTTTGGTAAAAAACTTAAAGGCTATTATACAAACGAAGCAGTAATAGTTGCAGTGGAAAGTAGAACCTCAAGCCCGGTTAGAATTCCTAGGAATGCAGAAAATTTACAACATCCACAGTTAATTAATTTATACCCATGCGGGGAAGGCGCAGGCTATGCAGGAGGCATTGTTAGTGCAGCTATGGATGGCGAACGAGTTGCAAATATAATTGCAGAAATAATGTGATAATGATTTTATGCTGTTGTAGATATAGGGGAAATTACTACTGTATCTGCGAGTTTTTTCTTTAATTCCAAATTTAAATATCGGTAAAGTATTCCTGAAATACTAAACAAGGCAAAAAACAAACAACCCAAAATAAAACCCACCGTCCCATAAATAATTTTTGATGGCT
>JAYVVD010000320.1:0-5384 GCA_043787295.1 Ferruginibacter sp.
TTACACCTTTCGGTACTACCTATGATAAAATTGTAAATGATATATTAACAGTTGCAGATGGGTTGTAATAGTTAAGTTTATTTTATTCCAAAAATAAAATTTGTAACTTTTACGAAAGCAATTATCCCGTTTTTAATATTAAATACAATTCATTGATATGTTCGATAATTGTTCTGTCGGCTCCACTTAATAAAATAGGCTGTTTCGTAATTATGAGACAGCCTTTTTTAATTATCTGCAGCATTTCTTAACGAAAAGTATTTTAAATAGCCTGACAAAAAAGTTGGTTATTTTTTTCATTTGATTACATTAAAAAAACTATATTCTAATTTTAAGTATAACCCGTTGGGTGCTGTACGTAACATGTTACTGTATAATTCTTGTATATAAGAAACATCAATCCTTGCCTGACTATTTATAATAAACTGCAAAGATGGAACAACATCTAAAAATGATTTTCCATTTCTACTTAACCTTTGTCCCATAAACTCCATCATCAGGTTAATGTTGGTTTGCCTGAAATTTTTATATTTATTAGGATACATTAACCTGCCAAAAGATAAAGTATAATTTGTAGCACTGTGGCTTTGTGAGGAAGGAAATTTATAGGTCTTAGAATTATTCAATGCTTTCTCAAAACTACTCGATGCACCTATTGCTACTTTATTGATGAGTTGTGTTGCAACAATTCCGGTTTCAAAGCCACTGTTATGTCCCATCGTGTTTATCTCTTCCTGATCAATGTATGAATTATTTACACTTGCACGGCCAAATGCAGCCATACGGAAATGTTTGTGAACATCATCTTTGGAAAGAAACCGGTATTTGGCATAAATACTTCCACCTTCAGTGGCTAAATTTTTATTTCTGTTACTTATAAATACTGCAGCATGAAGCATGAGGTTTTTATTTGCGCCCCACATTATTTCCGGCATTATGTGATAGTTATAACCGCTCTTAAATCTCTCTTTCAATATAGACTGTGCAAGTCTTACGCCAATGGAACCTGTAGGCATATTACTGGCTGGTTCTGTAACCACAAACAGTTCCTGCGCTGAAACATTTATTGAAAGCGTAGTTAACACAATAACTAAAAATTGTTTCATGTTACAACGTTTTTAAATGAAAGTTTTTATCATTGTTTACTGCATAAGAAGGATATTTACTAAAAGATTTTTGAAGTTTTTTGTATTCTTTTTGTGTTACAAATCCTTTATCTAAAACCTGCACTTTAACTTCACCATTTAATGTTTGGGGTTTGGTATCTACAAATACGTATGATACATCTTTGCTATTGTACGATAAATTATCTGCCGCTTTTATATTGTCAAAAGGCATAGTAACTACAAGCGATCCAATAAAAAAACCAGCTTTTTCTACCCTGTCTTTAAATGATTTGGGCGTTAATATATTTCCTTTTTTAAGATAAATAGTAAATGTATTGCTATTGAGATCTATAGACACATTTTCCACCTCAGGCATAGCTTTAAATTGTTTGTTTATAGCGTTAGAACACATAGAACAGGTTAAGCCTGTAGCTACCAATTCTGCTTTTGATATCTGGGCATTTGCCTCCATTGCTATTAAGCTGATAATCATCAGCATTATAATATTTTTCATAACTGTATATTTTAAACTGCATAACTAAATAGTCTTAAGCAGTAATTTTTAAAATGAATTTTAATTATTCTTTGGCCTATCATACCGGCAGCAGCCTGGTAATTTATTGTAAACAGCATCCGGCGCTTTGTAAGAATCGCTATCATAACCTACAAGTGAAATTCTCTTCAGGATATCGTCTTTGCTCGTTTTTGTAGCGTCAAATGTTATTACAGCCAAACCGGTTTCTTCATTCCATTCAACCTGCGAAATATTTTTTTGATTTGCTGCTTTCTCAATTTTCACTTTACACATTCCACAGTTTCCATAAATCTTTACAGTATCTGTTACGGGGTTTTTTATTTGTGCTCCTGCATTTGTAAATATGCAGAATATGGCAATTGCCATAAATGATAATATTTTCATTATATAAATTTGTAATTTTTTAAAAATAGATAAATACATGTACCTGCAGAACATTGAATGTTCTGTATAAGTAATAAAATCTTTTCTAAATCCTGTAAGTGCAATACAAAACAGTAAGTTTTTGTATTGATGGTATCGGTAGGGGAGAATAATTTATTATGTGTGACTTTTCATCAAAAACTACGCTAGTAAAATCAAATAAGGAACAGTAACTGTAAACGATAGGAGATTTAACAACATTAGTGAAAACGGCAACTGAACTTTTTTGATGATCAATATTAATTTTTAATTGCCTTACTTCATCCTTACAACAACCTTTATTTGTTGCACTTTCCTTCATGCCGCATTTGCTGCAACTTTTATTTTCAGTTTGAGAAAGATCCCAGCCAATAAATTTATCCATGCAAAAGTGTAAATGCACAGTAGCACCTACAGTTGTGACACCGTAAACAAACATTAATAATATGACAGCGAACTTTTTCAAGATGTAAAAATAATATTATTTCCTTTGTTAATTTGTTAATGTATTTCTTTTTTTTTAGTTTCGAAAAAGATAATTTATTGATAAGGATGATTCTTATGAATAAAATTTCTTAATAATTATATATGCCAAAACGATTATGATGAGTAAAGTAATAATGGTAATGATTACTGCTGATTGATCTGGATTTTTTTTCTTTAATCGTTTTTTATTTTTTAAATGCGATTTTAAATTTCTGTTTATTTCATTTACCAATGCAGGTATTGTATTACCTGTAATTTGTTGCAAACCCTCCGCCGCTTCTTTTTCAAAATCATCATTAAATGACTCAAACTCATCCCTATTTAATGCATTGCTCAGATCATTCAACCCTTGTTGGTTGTTGCTTTCTTGATTGTTTAATATGTCTTCAATATTATTGTTCATATTGTGGCATTCTGAGCATTAAAATTTTTAAATTTCTTTTGCCGTTTTGAATATGACTTTTTACCTGTAAACCATTGTAACCAGTTAAATCCGTTATGTCCTGATAAGATTTTTTTTGCAGGTAAAATAAGTCGAGGCAAATCCGTTGTTCTTCTGACAGCAATTTTAATGTAGTTTCTAAATTATTTAAAGTGAACTCTTTTTGTTCTGCTGTATGCCTTTCTTCTTTTTCGTTTTCTGCGAGATACAATTTATCATTTATCTCAACTGTGCCTTTTTTACCCTCTCTCAATTTCATCAAACAATGGTTCTTTGCAACCATGTAGATCCAGCTCTTAAAATAATCAACCTTGTATTTATGTAATTCATTTATAACTTTTAGAAAAACCTGCTGCACACAGTCTTTCGCCTCATCTTCGTTTTTTAAATATTTCATGCATACGCCTAAAAGCATGGCTGTATATCGCTGTAATAAAATGCCGAGTGCCTCTGTTTTGCCATCTTTACAATAGCTCCGCAAAAGTTCCTTATCTTCTTTATAGTGATATTTTGTAACCATGCTTTGCAGTAAATGCAGTTTTATAATGGTTAGATGAATACGTTAAAAAATTCCATAAAGAAAATCAATATTTTAAAACCGATGTGGTGGGTGAAGAGGAATCAGTTTCGGAATCTTCTATATGTTTATCAAAAAACAACATTTTAATTCCAATAACGAGTAGTAAAACTGCAAAGCATTTTTTTAAGATGTCTTGAGGTACTGTTAAAGCAATTCTACTTCCAAAATAACTTCCTATAAAAAAAGCCAGAGCAATAACAGCGGTAACCTTTATGTCTACATATCCGGCTTTGTAAAATTGCATAACACCTAAAAGACCAATCGGCAATAATAATATTGCCAATGATGTGCCTTGTGCAGTTCGTTGAGAAAAACCTATAAAGTAAACGAGTGCAGGTACAATTATAATGCCCCCGCCAATACCGATTACACCGCTGAGGACTCCTGCAGTAAGGCCAATCAACAATAAAATTAAAACTGTTTGTAAGTCCATTTTTTTAGGGTTGTTGGGTATTGTTTTTGGGGAAATGTTCATTGTACATTTTTATTGAATCATCAATTACTTTATATGCGGCTTCTTTATTTTGAAATTCATCTATCTCCACCTTTTTATTTTCAAGCACTTTGTATTGTTCAAAAAAATTTTTAAGTACGTTTATAAAATGCTCCGGTAATTCTTCAATGCTTTTAATGTGGTTTACAGATGGATCATTTGCTGCAACTGCAATAATTTTATCATCTTTTTCACCATTGTCAATCATTTGCATATTACCTATAACAGTAGCTTTTACAAGGCATAAAGGTGCAATACTTTCACTACACAAAACCAATATATCTAGTGGGTCTCCATCATCACCAAGTGTTTGGGGTATAAAACCATAATTTACCGGATAATGAAATGAAGAATATATTACACGATCAAGCTTTAATAACCCTGTTTGCTTATCTATTTCATATTTGCAACTGCTGCCTTTAGGAATTTCTATTAAAGCATTTACCTGTTGCGGGGCATCATAACCAAATTCCGCACCATGCCATGGATGTAATACGTACATAAATTAATTGTTTATAATTTTAAAACCTATAAATGTTGCAAGTATACATACAGCAACACTTGTAAAAATGTAAAGGCCAGCAGTTAAATATTCACCTGATTTTAGTAGCTGAAAATTTTCTGCACTAAAGGTAGAAAAGGTTGTAAAGCCACCGCATATTCCGGTTGCTAAAAAAAGTTTTGCGTCATTAGATAAAAGGTTTGTTTTTTGACTTAATGCTAATACAATACCTATACATAAACAGCCGATGATGTTGATAAATAATGTTTGAAAAGGAAAGCTATTTGTTTTCCATAAAGTAGTTATTAAATATCGTGACATAGCACCAATACTGCCACCCAGCCCAACCATTATAAAACTCTTTATCATTTTTAATTGTTTGATGAACTGTCTGCCGATGTATATTTAAAATCAACACTCCAGAGATTATCCCTTTTGAGCACCTTAATATTCATAGGCTGTTTCATGTAGGAGTTGCTGTAATTTATAATGGTGGTGGAGTCGTTTTGTTCCGTTAGTGTATGAATGGTGTAAGAGGCTTTTTTGTAAGATGCTTTCTTTTCTGCCGGAAGGCGATCATAAAATGTTTTATAAGATTGAAACATTGCAGCATTTTGCTGGTCGTTTAATAATAGGGACTCAGCAGATTTAAAATTACCATCCAGTGTTGAACGAATAAATTCAGTTCCGGTTTCTACGGCAGTTGCGGGTCTTTTAGCGTTGTTATTGTTGCAGGCAGTTACACTTACAATAACGAATAACATTATAACTATTTTCTTCATGCTTCAAATTTAATGATTTGCAGCTTCATAAAAAAAGCACTCTTTTACAGGGAGGT
>JAYVVD010000321.1:0-8488 GCA_043787295.1 Ferruginibacter sp.
AGCCAGCTTAGTTTGAGTTGGGGTGTTAGGGCATTTTATTATGGGGAAGAAGAAAGCCTGGATGATATTATTTTTGACCAGATTGAGGTATTAAAACAAAGAGGATATGTAAAAAAAGACGATATCGTTGTAAACACAGGAAGTACACCGGTTGCTATGCATTTACCAACCAACACTATCAAAATAACCAAGGTGGAATAATTGAAATTAATGATTTACAAAATAGTTACTCGGGAATAAAAGTAATTTCATTCCCGATTTTTTTATTTAATACCTATATATTCTGATTGTTCTGCATGATGTTATTCTCAATGTAATACATCAAATTTCTTTTTGCTGTATTTTTTAATTTTCTTCTAAAAAGACCCGCCCACCCTAAAAGCCTGCCCTTAAAGCCGAACGCCTGTGAACTCCATTTGAGCAGGCTCCAGCCATCGCTGTGTTCTGTTATAAATCCATTTTCAATTTTCATGTGTGCCTTGCACATGTTTACAACCTTCCTTCCTGTTTTAGAAAACATATAAGTTGCTGTCCAGTTACAGGTATAATAACCGTCATCTAAATTCTTAATGGTATCAAATTGCAGGGAAAAATCTTTAGTATTTTTGCAAAGCATTTCCCACATTGCTTTTGCTTCATCGCCACGAAGCAGTTCAAACATAGGATCGTAGAAAACAATGTCATTACTGTAACACACATTCATTCCTTTTGCATCTAATTTTTGAAATGCTGTAAAAAAACGTTCCACCAACCTTTCATCATTATTCATGGTTAAGCAATTATGTTTTATTAAATTGAGGGTTCAACTTAAACTTCCACAATGTACAAATTAGTATCTACAGCAATGTTTATGGTATTTTCATTTTGCGCTGCTGCGCAGGAAATAAATGAAAAATATTTTAAAGAAAATTATACTAAAAAAGAAATTTACATCAGTATGAGAGATGGTGTAAAACTTTTTACCTCTTTCTATATACCAAACGACAAAACAGAAAAACATCCATTTTTAATTACAAGAACTCCTTACTCCTGTGCACCTTACGGAGAAGAGAAATATGCACAAATTTGGTCAGGTTATAAAAGTGCTTACATAAAAGAAAATTACATTTTTGTATTGCAGGATGTACGCGGCCGTTACATGAGCGAAGGTGTTTTTGAAGATGTACGACCATTTAATAAAAATAAAAAAGGTAATGAAATTGATGAAGCGAGTGATACTTATGATGCCATAGACTGGATGGTAAAAAACATTCAAAACAATAATGGAAATGCCGGTGTTTTCGGCACTTCATATCCGGGGTTTTATTCTACAGAAGCTGCGCTAAGTAATCATCCTGCATTGAAAGCTGTGAGCCCACAGGCTCCGGTTACTGATTGGTTTATGGGCGATGATTTTCACCATAACGGTGCATTTTTTGCCATGGATGGATTTTCTTTTTACCCAACTTTCGGTAAGCCTCATCCCAAACCAACAATGGATTACGGTGACGGTTTTAAAACTGATGTTAAGGATAATTATAAATTTTATCTGGAACAGGGAACACCAAATAATCTGGATAGAATAATTGGCGACAGTATAAAGTTCTGGCATCAAATGTATGAGCACCCAAATTATGATGCATGGTGGCAGGCACGCAATGCACGCAATGGTTTATATAATGTAAAACCTGCCATGTTGTGGGTTGGGGGTTTGTTTGATGCAGAGGACTGCTTTGGTGCTTGGAATGCGTACAAAGCAACTGAAAAGCAAAGTCCGCAATCAACATCGAGCATTGTAATGGGGCCCTGGTATCATGGTCAATGGAGCAGAGAAGGAAGTTTTTTGGGCAATGCAAGGTTTCTTTCAAATACATCTCAATATTTTCAAAATAATATAGAAGTTCCCTTTTTTAATTATTATTTAAAAAATAAAGGTTCGGTTAAAGATATTGCCGAAGCGAACATATTTTTTACAGGAGAAAATAACTGGAAGAAATTACAACAGTGGCCGCCTGTTGATGTAATGAATACAAGTATGTTTATTACAGGCAACGGAATGCTTTCATTTAAAGCCGAAAAATCTAAAAATATGTCTTCGGAATATATCAGTGACCCTGCTCACCCGGTTCCTTATACAGAAGATGTACATAACAGACGTACTAGAGAATATATGACAGATGACCAGCGTTTTGCAGAGCGCCGACCTGATGTACTGACTTTTAAAACGCCCGTTTTAGAAAATGACCTAACCCTTGCAGGCCCTGTAATTGCAGATATTGCAACGTCAATTTCCACAACAGATGCAGATTTTGTAGTAAAAATAATTGATGTATTTCCTGATGATTTTAAATACCCGGACAGCAGTATAAATAACGGAAAAGATTATCCGATGTGGGGATATGAAATGCTGGTAAGAGGAGAAATAATGAGAGGAAAATACCGCAACAGTTTTGAAAAACCGGAAGCATTTACGCCAAACAAAATTACAAATGTAAAATATGCTTTGCCTGATGTGGCGCATACTTTTAAAAAGGGTCACAGGTTAATGATACAAATTCAAAGCAGTTGGTTTCCGCTTGCAGACCGTAATCCACAACAGTTTATGAATATTTACAAAGCAGAAGAAAAAGATTATAAAAAAGCAACTATAAAAATTTTTTATGGCGGTCTTAATCAAACAAAATTTATTTTACCGGTTTTAAAAAACTAACATGAATAAAATAATTTTAGCAGTAGTTATTTTTTATTCCGGAATTGTTTCTGCGCAGGTTAATGATAATTATGTAAAAGAAAACTTTATCAAAATAGATACCTCGATTGTTATGAGAGATGGTATTAAATTGAAAACCATCATCTATATTCCAAAAGATGAAACTGTAAAATATCCTTTCTTAATTGAACGTACGCCTTATTCTGCGGGGCCATACGGAGATACTCTTTTTGCAAACCGAATTGGCCCAAACACAAACCTGATGAAAGAGAAATACATTTTTGTTTATCAGGATGTTCGTGGCCGATACATGAGCGAGGGCATGAACCTGGAAGTAACACCATACATTTCTAACAAAAGAAACAACAAAGATGTAGATGAAAGTAGCGACACCTATGATGCTGTTGACTGGCTTGTGAAAAATATTAAGAACAACAACGGCCGTGCAGGATTATATGGCATTTCATATCCCGGATTTTATGCGACGGCATCTTTGCCAAATTCACATCCAGCAATAAAAGCGGTAAGTCCACAGGCACCGGTTACAGATGAATTTATAGGTGATGATGCAAACCATAACGGTGCATTTTTTTTACTTGATAATTTTAGTTTTATGAATTATTTTGGTAAAGAGAGAGATAAACCTGTTGAAAATTATGGTTCTCAAATGTTTGACTTCAAAACATTAGATGTATATGATTTTTTCCTAAAATTAGGACCTTTAAAAAACACACAGTCGGCAACATATTTTAACAAGAGAAGTTATATATGGAACGAATATTTGCAGCATGATACGTACGATGATTATTGGAAAGCAAGAAATATCCGACCTTATCTGAAGAATATAAAACCTGCTATAATGGTTGTTGGCGGCTGGTTTGATGCAGAAGATTTGTATGGCGCCTTAAATACATATAAAGCAATTGAAAAGCAAAACCCGATAAATAAAAATTTTCTTGTTATGGGTCCATGGACACATGGAGCATGGGCAGGTGCTAACTGGAACAAGTTTGCCACCTATGATTTTGGTAGCAACACAAGTAAGTATTATCAGGATAGTCTGGAGACGCAGTTTTTTAATTATTATTTAAAAGATAAAGGAAATTTCAATGCTGCGGAAGCGACTGTTTTTGAAACAGGATCTAATAAGTGGAAACAATACAATGTATGGCCACCAAAGGAAACCGTCGAAAGCACTTATTTTTTACAGCCTAACCAAAAGCTTTCAAAAATAAAACCCACAATTGCAAATAACTATGACGAATATGTGAGTGACCCTGCAAATCCTGTTCCTTACACAAAAGTTATTCAAAGCAACAGAAATAATGGATACATGGCGGAAGACCAGCGCTTTGCTGCAGAAAGAAAAGATGTTGTTTTATTTGAAACCGATGTTTTAAAAAAAGATGTAACACTTGCGGGCAAAATAATTGCAGACTTACAGGTATCATTATCCACAACAGATGCTGATTTTATTGTGAAACTTATTGACGTACTTCCCGCTGATGAGCCAATGCCATCTTTTGCAGCTGAAGGCACTGAAATGGCGGGTTTACAGAGACTGGTACGTGCCGAAGTAATGCGCGGAAAATTCAGAGAAAGTTTTTCAATACCCAAACCTTTTACAACAAATAAGATTACAAATGTAAAATTCAATTTAAATGATGTAGCACATAATTTTAAAAAAGGGCATAAAATAATGATCCAAATACAAAGCAGCTGGTTTCCTTTGATTGACAGAAATCCTCAGAAATTTATGCCCATACCAGATGCGAATGAAAGTGATTTTCAAAAAGCAACTATTCGTATTTATCATGATAAAAAAAATGCCAGCAAAATCATTTTACCTGTATTAAAATATTAGTATGATAAAACTCATTTGTCTTTTAGCAATAACTTTAATTTGTAAATTTTCTTATGCGCAAGATGGAATAAATGTTGTCCCCTACCCTAATGATGTAAAAATGGGAAAGGGATATTTTGAATTATCATCTGCAACAAATATAATTTACGGTAAAGGCACAGAAAAACTTGCAAAATATTTTAATGAGCAGATAAAAATTCTGACAGGCTTATCTTTAAAAAGTTTGTTGTATAATGATAAACAAATGCTCCTCACTAAAAACAGTATTTATTTATTTTTAAAAGAAGATGCGTCATTAAATGATGGATATTCTTTACAGGTTTCTAAAACGAAAATTAGTTTAGAAGGTAGCAAAAGCGAATTACTTTTTAATGGAGTTCAAACACTCCTACAACTTTTACCCGTTAATAAAGCAAATCAAACCATTTCTATTCCTCAACTATCCATTAAAGATGCAGCAAGGTTTTCGTATCGTGGAATGCATCTGGATGTATCAAGGCATTTCTTTCCCGTGGCATTTATAAAAAAATATATTGATTTGCTTGCCATGCATAAGTACAATACTTTTCACTGGCACCTAACTGACGACCAGGGATGGCGGATAGAAATAAAAAAGTACCCTTTGCTTACGCAGACTGGTGGTTATAGAAATGGAACGATTATCGGTCGTTATCCTGGCACAGGCAATGATGGTATACGTTACGGCGGTTACTACACACAGGAGCAAATAAAAGAAATTGTACAATATGCAGGAGATAGATACATTACTGTAATTCCAGAAATTGAAATGCCAGGTCATGCATCTGCAGCCATTGCTGCTTACCCGCAACTAAGTTGTTTTCCAAATGAGAATACAGAAATAGATTCAACAACTGCATGGGCGGGCAATCGTACAGGCAAACAATTGCAACAAACATGGGGCGTTTTTAATGATGTATTTGCCCCAACAGATTATACATTTAATTTTATTGAAAATGTACTTGATGAAGTAATGCCATTATTTCCTTCAAAATATATTCATATAGGTGGAGATGAATGCCCGAAGGAAAACTGGAAACGATCGCCCTTTTGTCAACAGTTAATAAAAGATAAAATCCTAAAAGATGAACACGGTCTACTGAGTTATTTTATACAACGCATAGAAAAATATGTAAACAGCAAGGGCAAAAAAATAATTGGGTGGGATGAAATTTTAGAAGGAGGTCTTGCACCAAATGCCGCAGTAATGAGCTGGCGGGGTACAGAAGGAGGAATTGCAGCAGCAAAAGAAAATCATGATGTTGTAATGACGCCGGGCAGCCATTGTTATTTTGATCATTCACAAAGCAGTAACGAAGACAGCATTACAATTGGTGGTTATTTACCATTGGAGAAAGTATATGCTTTTGAGCCGGTGCCTGCTTCGCTTTCTGCAATAGAAGCAAAACATATATTAGGTGCTCAGGCAAATGTGTGGACAGAATATATTACCAATGAAAGCAAAGTGGAATACATGGTTTTGCCCCGTATTGCTGCATTGGCAGAGGTTTTATGGAGTGCAAAAGACAAACGTAATTTTGAAGGTTTTGAAAGACGTTTACCTTTTATATTAGAAAAATATAAAGAAATGAATTACAATTACAGCACCGCCTATTATGATTTAAAAGACGCTGTAATAAAAATGCCCTACAATAAATTAGCCTGGAAACTGGAACCGAAAAACAAAAACGGCATCATTCTTTTAAAAATAAATGGCAAGCCTGTTAAAAATTATTCTGCACCAGTTTTAGTAAAGGAAACGGGTGAATATGAAGCTGTAACGGCAGATAAAAATGGGGCTGTTAATGGCAAATGGCTAAAACAAGTCTTTCAAATAAACAAAGCAAGTGGTAAATTTGTTATTCTAAAAAATGAACCAAATGTTTCTTATAATGGCAGTGGTGCTTTTTCGTTGGTGGATGGAATACAGAACAGCAGAGGAATGGCAAAGTCTACAGAATTTCTTGGTTTTTTAGGTAAAGATTTGGAAGCGGTTATTGATTTTGGTGAGGTAACTGATATCGGTGAGGTAAGTATACACAGCTTTACCAGAACAGCCAGTTGGATATATCCGCCAAAAAAAAACATACAAGTTTGGGTAAGTAATGACGGAATAAACTTTACCCTTCCGCAAGATGAAATACTTGCCATTGAAGGCAACAGCAATTTAATAAATAAAATAATTTTTTCTTCTTCAAAAAAAATAATACAAACCCGGTATATTAAAATTATAGCGGAAAATTATGGCATCATACCAATAGGAAACCCAGGTGCAGGAACTGCTGCCTGGTTATTTGTAGATGAAATAGAGGTGAATTAAAAATCTAAAAAGACTTAGCACACTATAAATAAAAACAGTTATTTTTCAAGGAAAATTTGGGACCTTAAACAACCCTTGCAATCTTTTGTTCTAACAATAACAGATCCACTACACACATTGCTGTCACCGCTTCCAACACTACAGGTACCCGCAATGCAATGCATAAATCATGACGACCTTTTACAGAAAAAGTTTCTACCAGTTCTGTAATCTTATTAAAAGTTTGTTGGGGCTTAGGGGTAGAAGAAGTTGGCTTTACAGCAATTCTAAATACAATATCATTACCATTTGTAATACCTCCTGATATACCTCCGGCATGGTTGGTAAGGGTATGTCCATCCCTATTTTGAATAGCATCATTATGTTCGGACCCCAACATTTTAGCAGCAGCAAAACCAACACCAAATTCAATACCTTTCACTGCAGGAATAGCAAAAACTGCATGACTTAACAGAGACTCAAAAGAATTATAAAAAGGTTCTCCTAAACCTACAGGTATATTTTTTACAAAACATTCTACAATTCCACCAACACTATCTCCAAGTTTCATCGCTTTTTCAATTCCCTTTTCAATATCTTTTTCTCCACCAACTTCCAATAAGGTAGCTACACAATCAATATGAGGATTAGTATGTTTTATTATTTTTTTGCCAACAACACCTGCTGCCACAAGACAAACAGTTAAGCGACCGCTGAAATGTCCCCCGCCTCTAAAATCCTCATAACCACCAAACTTTTGAGAAGCCGTTAAATCGGCATGACCGGGACGGGGAACATCTCTTTGTTTTTCATAATCACCACTGCGGGTATTGTTGTTTTCAAAAATAATTGTAAGCGGTGCTCCGGTTGTTTTATCTTTAAAAACGCCCGATAAAAAAATCGGAATATCATCTTCTTTTCTTGGAGTTGTTCCTGGTTGTGAGCCACCCTTACGTCTTTCGATATCAGCTACAAAATCTTCTGCAAAAAGCGGAATACCTGCGGGGCAACCATCTATGGTTATACCAACAGAAGGCCCGTGAGATTCCCCAAAAATATTTACTCTAAATAAAGTCCCAAAACTATTCATGCTATAAAATTATTCTTTAATAAAATTTAATTCTGTTCCTAATTTTTTTAAATCATTGTAAAACTGCGGATATGATTTATTTATTGCCTGGGCATTTTCAATTTCAATTGACCCGGTTGCACCCAAAGCTGCAACAGCAGCAGCCATTGCAATTCTATGATCATGATGAGAAGATACAACGGCAGATTTTATTTCACCACCGGTAATATGCATTTCATCCCCTTCAAGAATAATTTGAATACCCATCTTACCAAAAATTTCTTTTAATGTTTCGGCACGGTTGCTTTCTTTAGCAACAAGTCTATGCGTTCCAGTAATTAAAGATGTTCCAGTACAATAAGAAGCGAGTACAGCAAGTGGCGGAAACAAATCAGGGCAATCAGTAGCATCAAATGTAAATGCTTTTAAATGAGTTTTAGAAATTTCAATTGAATTTTCATTCTTATTAATAACAGCACCACAACTTTTTAAGGCCAAAAGAATAGCTTTATCAGCCTGAGCAGAATTTTTATCTAAACCTTTAACTTT
>JAYVVD010000322.1:0-3697 GCA_043787295.1 Ferruginibacter sp.
TTTATGAAGTAAATATTCTTCGTACCTGCTTATTAAATAAAATATAGCAGAGAAAATATCAAATGGGTAATCTGCATTTTCCGATGTAAAAAAAATGGGTTTATCCTTTGCATGTGAAACATTTACTGCCTGCGGCTGAATGTTTTTTTCAAATAAAAGACCAACCGGTTTTATTGGAAAAGTTTCGTGGATAACTGAATTGCTGTAATTTATTTTTGCACCTACATACAGTTTAAAATTTTCCTCGTCTGTTGTAATACTATAACTCGTACCCAATATTTCTTCAAATATAAATTTGCAAATGTATTGGAGCCGTGGAGTAGATTTTGAAGAATATATTAGAAGCATTAGAATAAATTTTTGTTTTATTATTTAATTTTTATTCTTCTCCTTCCACAACTCATTAAATGTCTTTTTACTAAAATTTAAATCTCCACGGTGTTTTGTCCAGTCTTTAAAAATACCATTTACAAAAGTATTTTTTAGTGGGCCATTGCCCATGTTCATTATATTGCGATGCAGGCTTGCAAATTTCCATAACTTCCATGCAGCTTTTTCTGCAAAGCTTGTCAAACCTTCTTCTACAGCTTCTTTTCTATTATCAAGTAATAACTCATGTAAGTTTATTTTAACGGCGCAAACTTCTGTGCAATTGCCACACAGAGAAGATGCATGGCTTAGGTGTTTAAAATCGTCCATTCCCTGCAAGTGTGGTGTAATTACACTACCAATTGGACCACTGTAAGTTGTGCCATAACTAAAGCCCCCAATATTTTTATAAACCGGGCAGGCGTTTAGGCAAGCACCGCAACGAATGCAATACAAACTTTCTCTTTGCTTAGGGTTGGCAAGAATATTTGTGCGTCCGTTGTCAAGCAAAATCACATACATTTCCTCCGGACCGTCGGTTTCGTTTGCTTGTCTTGGACCCGCAATAATGCTGTTGTAAACAGTAATTTTTTGCCCTGTACCAAAAGTGCTCAGTAAGGGCCAAAACAAATCAAGATCGGTAATCGATGGAATTACTTTTTCAATTCCTACAATGGCAATATGTGTTTTTGGAAATGCACAACTTAACCTTGCATTGCCTTCATTTTCTGTAACTGCAATAGCGCCCATATCAGCTATAATAAAATTTGCGCCGGTAACGCCCACTTCTGCCTGCACATATTTTTTACGCAAAATCTCCCGGGCTTTTAGGGTAAGTTGCTCAGGTGTTAAATCTATTGGTGTTCCCAATTTTTCATGAAAAAGTTTGGCAACATCTTCCTTGCTTTTATGCATCGCAGGGGTTACAATATGGTAAGCAGTTTCACCATCCAGTTGTTGAATATATTCTCCCAAATCGGTCTCAATACTTTCTATACCGGCCTTTTTCAGGCTATCGTTCAGGTGAATTTCTTCCGTAACCATGCTCTTGCTTTTTACAAGTATTTTGCATTTTTTTGCCTCGCAGATTTTTATAATTTCTGCCATTGCCTGATCACCATTTTCTGCCCAAATAACTTTTCCGCCACGCCTGGTAAAATTTATTTCAAACATTTCCAATTGCTGGTCCAGCGTTTCAAGCGCCCGCCATTTAGTATTTTTTGCACGTTCTCTTGCGAGGTGTTCATTGGCAAACTGTTCTTTACCTTTTGGTACCACAGCATTGTAGCGGCCAATATTAAAATTTATTTTTTTGCGGTGATCTAAGTCAGCCGCTTTTGCTGTACTTTTTTCTATAAATAAATCAGAGGTTTCAGACATGCTATTTTTTTATTCTGAGCTTTCCGTTTTGATAAACACAGAAATTATTTTTTAATTCTTCTAAGTATTGTGGGATAATTGTTTTTAAGACAGATAGTTTTTCATCGCCAACGGCATCATCAAGCCTTAATAGTAAAACGCCATTGTGAACCAATCTATTTTTATAAACTAACTCACCAAAATCTTTGTCCATTGTTATAATTACAACGTCATTTTTCAACGCATAAATAATAATCTCATCATCAGGCATTTTTTTTCAATTGTCATCATTGCGAAAATGATATGACCCTCTTCTCGTAACCAATTTTCAATCAGTTTTCCAACTCCTACATCAATAACGAAGTTTAAATTCTTCATGCAGCAAGTTCTTTCTCAGTAGTTATTTTTGTAACAGCATATAATAAACATGCTTTTATATCATCTTTTACCAAAAAAGGATATTCTGCAAAAATATCTTCGTGCGATATTCCTCTGGCAAGCATCTTCAATACTTGTTCAACAGACATTCTCATTCCCCTTATTATAGGTTTACCAACAAGTATTTTTGGGTAGGTAGTTATTCTATTCAATAAAGTAGTATCCATAAAATAAATTTTATTAAAGTTACACCAAATGTGTTTTTAATTTTATTAGCTAATATCCAAACTCTGTTGATTTTATTTCACCACTCCCAGTTCTTTCCCCACTTTTATAAACGCTTCAATGGCTTTATCTAAATGCTTTTGCTCATGTGCAGCACTCAACTGTACTCTGATACGTGCCTGTCCTTTTGCCACTACAGGAAAGAAAAAACCAATAACATAAATACTTTCTTCCAGCAATTTTGCAGCAAAGTTTTGTGCAATCACTGCATCATACAGCATGATTGGTACAATTGGATGTTCACCCGGCTTAATATCAAAACCGGCAGCAGTCATTTTCTCTCTAAAATATTTTGTATTGTATTCCAGTTTATCTCTTAGTTCAGTAGTTTCACTCAGCATATCTAATACCGCAATAGATGCGCCCACAATACTTGGTGCCAGTGTGTTAGAGAAAAGATAAGGTCTGCTCCGCTGACGCAACATTTCAATCACTTCTTTTTTTCCGCTGGTAAAACCACCACTTGCGCCGCCCAGCGCCTTGCCCAATGTTCCTGTTATAATATCTATTCTTCCAACCACATTTCTATGTTCATGTGCACCTCTACCGGTTTTACCTAAAAAGCCAGATGAATGGCATTCATCTATCATCACAATGGCATCGTATTTATCTGCCAGGTCACAAATTTTATCAAGCTGTGCAATAGTTCCGTCCATGCTAAACGAACCATCGGTAACTATTATACGACTCCGTAACCCTACAGATTCCTTTAATTTTACTTTCAGGTCTTCCATGTTATTGTGCTCATAACGGTAACGCTGCGCCTTGCACAAACGTACACCATCTATAATACTTGCATGGTTTAAAGAATCACTTATAATAGCATCCTGCTCATTAAACAAAGGTTCAAAAACACCAGCATTTGCATCAAATGCGGCTGCATATAAAATAGTATCTTCTGTGCCTAAAAATGTTGATAGTTTTTGCTCCAGTTCTTTGTGAATATCCTGCGTACCACAAATAAAACGTACACTGCTCATGCCGTAGCCATGCTCATCAATTGATTTTTTTGCAGCCTCAATAACTTTCGGGTGGGCAGATAAACCAAGATAATTATTGGAACAAAAATTTAAAACCTGCTTGCCATTCACAGTTATTTCTGCGCCCTGCTCACTTGTAATAATGCGCTCCGTTTTAAACAAACCGGCTTCCCTAATTTCGTTAACTTCTGCGCCTACACGGCTGGCAAATGCAATGTTCATATAAAATATTTTACTGAATACAAAAATAGCCAATTTTATAGCTTGGTTTCAAAAGATAACTGCTAAAAAGGAAACATTTGGGGCTTTGAAACATAAATCATCTT
>JAYVVD010000323.1:0-5962 GCA_043787295.1 Ferruginibacter sp.
GCTTATAAAAATACACCTGTAGAAACTTTTCCTGATGTAACCAATACACAAATAATTATTATAGCTCAGTGGCCCGGCAGAAGTGCTGAAGAAATGGAAAAATTTGTAACCATACCAATGGAAACAGTTCTGAATTCTGTGCAGAAAAAATCCAACCTCCGCACAACATCTGCATTTGGTTTATCATACATCAGAATAATTTTTGATGATGATGTGGATGATGCATTTGCACGCCAGCAAGTGCTTAGCAGGCTTGGCGGTGCAGATTTACCTGATGGTGTAAAGCCTGATGTGCAGCCACCTTACGGACCTACCGGAGAAATCTATCGGTATACATTAAAGAGTGCTACAAGAAGTATCAGAGACTTAACAACTATACAAAATTGGGTTTTAGACAGGCAGTTTAAAAGTGTACCGGGTGTGGCAGATGTAAATAGTTTCGGTGGTGAAGAAAAAACCTATGAGGTAAGTGTAAATCCCGAATTGCTGATAAAATATAATCTCAGTTCATTAGATGTTTACAATGCCATATCAAAAAGTAATGTAAATGTTGGTGGAGATGTGATTGAAAAAAATGGGCAGTCATACCTGGTAAGAGGAATAGGTTTACTTAATAATATTGAGGATATAGAAAATATTATCATTAACAAAACCAATGGTGTTCCCCTGTTGGTTAAAAATGTAGCTGATATAAAAGAAGGCGGAAAGCCAAGGCTGGGACAAGTTGCAAGAGATCAAAATGAGGACGTGCTGGAAGGAATTATTGTAATGCGCAAAGGTGAAAATCCATCAGAAGTTTTAGATGCTGTAAGAGCAAAGGTAAAGGACCTGAATGAAAATATTTTGCCAAAGGATGTAAAAATAAATACGTTTTATGATCGCACAACCCTGATGGATTTTGCACAGGAAACGGTGATACATAATTTGATTGAAGGAATTATCCTTGTTACAATTATAGTATTGCTTTTTATGGGAGACTGGCGCACCACAGTTACCGTAAGCATCATTATTCCGCTTTCGTTGTTGTTTGCATTTATATGCATGCGTATAAAAGGTATGAGCGCAAACTTACTCAGCATGGGCGCAATAGATTTTGGAATTATTATAGATGGTGCTGTGGTAATGGTAGAAGGATTGTTCGTGGCATTGGATTTACGAGCCCGGGAAGTAGGCATGCCCAAGTTTAATAAACTTGCAAAACTTGGTTTGTTTAAAACTACGGGAACGGAAATGGGTAAATCTATTTTCTTCTCAAAAATAATTATACTTACTTGTTTGATTCCCATTTTTGCTTTTCAAAAAGTAGAAGGGAAAATGTTTTCGCCTTTGGCATACACACTTGGTTTCGCTTTGATAGGTGCTCTGCTTTTTACACTCACATTTGTACCTGCTTTATCCAGTATTTTATTGCGTAAAAATGTCAGAGAAAAACACAATCCTGTGGTACTTTTTTTTGAAAACTCAGTAAGAAATATGCTTGCTGTAGTTTATCGTAACCAAAAGAAAAGTGTAGTAATTGCTTTGGTAATTATGGTTATAAGTTTTGCATCTGCAAAATTTTTGGGCTCTGAATTTTTACCGGAATTAAATGAAGGTGCATTGTGGGTAGAGGCAGAGCTGCCCATGAGTGTTTCGCTGGATGAAGCAAATGGCATTTCCAATAAAATGATTGATGTATTGAATGAATTTCCTGAAGTAAAACAAACATTATCGCAGGTAGGAAGAACCAATGATGGCACCGATCCCAAAGGATTTTTCGACGTGCAAATACAGGTAGATCTTAAACCGCAAAAAGAATGGACGAGAAAAATAACCGAAGAGCAATTGATTGATGAAATGGATGTGCAGTTAAAAAAATATCCCGGTATTGTTTATAATTATTCTCAACCGATAAGAGACAATGTGGAGGAAGCAGTAGCAGGTGTAAACGCTGCTATGGCGGTAAAAATATTCGGAACAGATTTTAATGTGCTTGATAGTACGGCAAATAAAGTAATGGGCGTTCTTAAAAATGTAAAAGGCATTGATGATTTGGGTGTGTTAAGAAACCTTGGCCAGCCGGAATTCAGGATAGAATTAGACCAGCAGAAAATGGCTTTTTACGGCGTGACAACTGCTGATGCAAATGCAGTAATAGAAATGGCGATCGGTGGAAAAGCTGCAACCCAATTGTACGAAGGTGAAAGAAAATTTGATATCCGTATTCGTTATCAAAAAGATTTTAGAAATACACAAAATACGATAGAAGCTTTGATGGTGCCCACAAGTGATGGTGCAAAAGTGCCTTTAAAAGAAATAGCAGACATTAAAACACTCACCGGCCCTGCATTTATTTACAGAGATAATAATATGCGATACATTGCCGTTAAATTTTCTGTAAGAGGAAGAGACCTCGGAAGTACCATTGCAGAAGCTCAGCAAAAAGTAACTTCTGCCGTAACATTGCCGCACGGATATAAAACCACTTGGAATGGCGAGTTTGAAAACCAGACAAGAGCATCAAACACATTGGCTAAAGTTGTTCCTATTTGTTTGCTATTGATATTTATTATTTTATTCATCACTTTTGGCAATGTAAAAGATGCAACACTTACTATTTTGAATGTGCCGTTTGCATTGATAGGTGGTATACTTGCACTTCATATTACCGGTATAAATTTTAGCATAAGCGCAGGTATAGGTTTCATTGCATTGTTTGGAGTGTGTATTCAAAATGGTGTAATCTTAATTTCTGTTTTCAGAAAAAATTTAGATGCTAAAATGCATTTGGATGAAGCCATCAGAGAAGGTGTTATATCTCGTGTACGACCGGTGGTAATGACAGCGTTGATGGCTATGATAGGGTTGATGCCTGCAGCTATATCTACAGGCATTGGCAGCGAAACACAAAAACCTTTAGCTGTGGTAGTGATAGGGGGTTTAATAACTTCAACCATTCTTACCCTACTGATATTACCTGCAATTTATGCACTCGTATATAAATTGATGCACAAAAGAGAAAACAGAACATTATTAAGAAAAACAGGACTTGTAAGCAAGGTTGAAAAACAAAATGAATAAAAATTATTCAAGTTCCAAAGTCTAAAAATCTTTAATAATGCAATTCGTTAAGGCTAATAGGAATTTATCTTTTTTTAAACGGCTGATCTGGCAGGATGGAAAAAAAATCATTATAAATAATGCTAAAAGACTTGGGTTTTTATTTCTCTTTATAATATATTTTAATTCGGCTACCATTGCGCAAAATAATACCACCAATCAGGGAATTAATAATAGTCGGTTAAAAGGAGTCATACTTGTTGAGTCTGCAGTGGGAACAGTTGCAATGGTTGGCTTACATTATTTATGGTATAAAAAATTTCCCCATAGTCGCTTTCATTTATTTAATGATAATAATGAATGGCTGAATATGGATAAAGCGGGGCATGCGACCACTGCCTATAACTTTTGTGCTATTCAATATAGTACGATGCGATGGTGTGGTTTAAATAACAGACAATCTAATTTGGTCGGTGGGCTAACCGCTGTAGGTTTCCAAACAATTGTGGAGATATTCGATGGGTTTTCGCAGAAATGGGGATTTTCAACAGGAGATATGCTGGCGAATATAGCAGGCACTGCAATATTCATGGCACAGCAATCTGTTTGGAAAGAACAACGGGTACAATTAAAATTCTCATTTCATAAAACAATTTTTCCGCAGTATAACCCAAATGAATTAGGAAAAAATAAATGGCAGCGATGGTTGAAAGATTATAATGGGCAAACTTACTGGCTCTCTGTTAATCCTTCCTCATTTATGAGCAATACATCAGATTTTCCTAAGTGGCTTAATGTTGCAGGTGGTGTAGGTGCAGAAGGTATGACAGGAGCAGTTACGAATCCTTCAAAAATGGGGAATACAGCAATCCCCGAATTTAAAAGGAAACGTAAGTATTTCATTTCAGCAGATGTTGATCTACTTAAGTTTTTTAATGCATCCAATTCAATATCATTATCTCTTGCTGAAATTATTAAACTGCCTGCACCTGCAATTGAATTTAAAAAAGGTGCGGGGATAAAATTGCGTAGTTTATATTTTTAATAAAATTTTGGTAAAAAACTATCTTTTTAAAAGGGACATTAATTGTAGGTTTATTACTCGGCTTTTTAAGCATAAGCCATTGGCAACAACAAAGAAATTATGAAGGCAAACACTAATTCCGGGTTGTCAAATATTCTCGGTTTTATAACTTTGATTTTAATGACTGCAGCAGCTATTTCATTAATCTATTTCTTGTTTTAATAATTAAAAAAATCAACAGTTGTACAATGAATAGAATTATTACGGCATTTCTTTTTTACATACTTCATTTACAAATTGCATCTGGACAAATCAGCTCAGACAGTTTAAAAAAAACCATTTGGACAAATCATTTTCAATTTACTACTATAGTACAAAGCCACTCAGGTTTCAATTCGCCATACAGCGGCAATAATAGTTTGGCAGACAGCGTAGAAATTGGTGCTACCACAGCAACAGCAACACTTTTTTTAGGGCATAAATTATGGAAAGGTGCAGCAATATATTTCAATCCTGAACTTTCCGGTGGCAGGGGATTAAGTTCTGCTCTTGGTGTTGCAGGTGCATTGAATGGTGAAAGTTACAGGGTTGGTGCTGCATCACCTGCTATATTTGTGGCAAGAGGATATTTGCAGCAACACATTCCATTGGGCAATACTACTTATGAAAATGCAGAAGAAGGCGTAAACCAACTGGCGGATAAAATACCAACCAATCGAATTACAATCAGGGCAGGAAAATTTGCAATTGGTGATTTTTATGATAATAATAAATACAGCCACGATCCGCGTTCACAATTTCTCAACTGGTCTTTGATGGGGAATGGGGCTTGGGATTATCCTGCCAACACAAGAGGTTACACCACCGGTTTGGAGGTAGAATTAATAAAGCAAATGTGGACCATGAGAATTTCAAGTGTGGCAGTACCACGAATTGCCAACGCACCGAAAATGGAATATAAAATTTCTAAAGCGCATTCTGAAACATTGGAGATGGAAAGAAAATTAAATATCAATAAACGTAAAGGCGTTGTCCGTTTCCTTATATCAAATACTTTATCAAAAGCCCCTTCTTATGCTGATGGATTAAAAGCCATTACAAGCAATAATGCCTTTCTTTTAAATGTTATTGCCGGTAAACAGGAAGGCATTACCTATGATGGAAAAAAGTTTGGTGCAGGATATAGTTTTGAACAGGAGTTGACAAATGAAATAGCTGTATTTAGCCGTGCAAGCCGGAACGATGGAAAACATGCCACATGGGCATTTACAGAAATTGACCAATCCTTTAGCCTTGGCCTGTCAGTAAAAGGAAACAAATGGAAACGCCCTGATGATGTATGTGGATTAGCAACTGTAATAAATGATATTTCCAACGACCACAAAGATTTTTTAAAAGCAGGTGGTTATGGTTTTATCATTGGTGATGGTACATTAAATTATAGCCATGAAACAGTAATTGAAACTTATTATAATGCACATTTATCAAAATATTTTTGGATTACAATAGATTATCAGTTTGTAAAAAATCCGGCTTATAACAAAGACCGGGGTCCTGTTCATGTCTTTGGTATAAGAGGGCATATTGAGTTTTAAAAAAAATTGCAAATGAGTCGCAAACTCAGTCACGATGACACAGCCATTAGTGATTTTGATCTATCCTTTTATGGATTACCAAACCGTATTTTAAATAATGCTTCAGGATTACCGATATTTTTTTGTTCCATATTAATATCCGCACCAAATACAAGGCTTTTTCCCGCCGCCGTAGTTCTTCCACCAAACCCTTCATCTAACTATCTCGAGCACTGCCCTTTTCGGTTTTCTCCCCGACGGGTAATAAAAACGGCTCCTGAGTGGAGCCGCTTTGAAATTTTATTTCAGTAGATTATTTAAAAAC
>JAYVVD010000324.1:0-5901 GCA_043787295.1 Ferruginibacter sp.
CAATTTTGATGATGTCTACAATTTTGGAAAAGGTCTTGATGTACTTACTATCGAAATAGAAAACGTAAATGAAGATGCTTTGCTAAAATTGGAAAATGAGGGGGTAAAAGTTTTTCCAAATGTAGCAGCATTAAAAATTATAAAAAGTAAAATTTTACAAAAAGAATTTTATAAAACTATTGAAGTGCCTTCAGGAACTTTTGTTATTACCAATAGCAAGACGGATCTTCATCAACACAAAAATTTTTTACCTGCTGTACACAAACTTGCAAAGGGTGGTTATGATGGTAAAGGGGTGGAATTGATGCATACAGATGCAGATTTTGAAAAAGGTTTTGATGCACCTGCTGTGCTGGAAAAAATGGTTGATATAAAAAAGGAATTATCAATGATAATTGCAGTGAGTCAAATCGGTGATATTGTAATATATGAACCCGTGGATATGGTAGTTGATCAGCGATTAAATTTATTGAGTTACCAGATTTGCCCCGCTGTAATTGCTGAAAACATTATGTGGAAAGCTGAAGCAATAGCCTTAAAAGTTGTAAAGGAATTAAAAAGTGCAGGCATTTTTGCAGTTGAACTTTTTACAGATCAGAATGATAATATTTTTGTAAATGAAACTGCTCCCCGTGTTCACAACAGCGGCCACCACAGCATTGAAGCTTGCTACAGCAGTCAGTTTGATATGTTATGGCGGGTAATGCTCGGTTATCCTTTGGGCAATACAGATCATATTTTACCGGCCGCCATTGTAAACCTTGTTGGAGAAGAAAATAATACCGGAGAAGCCTTATACAAAGGACTCGAAGAAGTGCTTGCTATGGATAATGTGTTCGTTCATATTTATGGAAAAAAAATAACCAAACCCGGCAGAAAAATGGGGCATGTAACCATTTTAAGCAACGAACCACAGGAACTTTTACACAAGGCAAATCAAATAAAGCATCTACTAAAAGTTGTTGCTAAATAAATATTTATACTATCAGAGATTTTCAAATAATTTTTTAAAAAACGATTATGGATTTTTTACAAACATTAAATATTTCCCCCAATAACAAAGGCGTTTCTACAGGTGTTCAATGGGTAAAATCAAAAGGAGAAAAAATTTCTTCCTACTCTCCTGTTGATGCGGTGTTAATTGGAACTGTAACCGGTGCAGATAGAATGGCTTATGATATTGTTGTAAAAAAAGCAATGGAAGCATTTACGGAATGGCGCTTGTGGCCTGCACCAAAGCGGGGCGAAATTGTTAGGCTTGTAGGAATGGAATTGAGAAAATTTAAAACAGAATTAGGTACACTTGTAAGTTATGAAATGGGCAAAAGCCTGCAGGAAGGAATGGGCGAAGTACAGGAAATGATTGATATCTGCGATTTTGCAGTTGGTCTTTCCCGCCAACTCCACGGTACAACAATGCACAGCGAAAGACCGGGGCATAGAATGTACGATCAATATCATCCACTTGGAATAGTGGGTATTATTTCTGCATTTAATTTTCCTGTGGCTGTATGGGCCTGGAACAGCATGTTGGCGTGGGTTTGTGGCGATGTTACCATTTGGAAACCGAGTGAAAAAACACCTTTATGCGGCGTTGCCTGCCAACAAATAATTCAAACTGTGTTTAAGAAAAACTATGTGCCGGAGGGCGTTTGCGGTTTAATAAGTGGTAGCAGAAATGTTGGTGAATGGATGAGTGCAGATAAAAGAATACCGCTGATTAGTGCAACGGGCAGTACTCGTATGGGCAAAGCTGTGGGCGCAGTTGTTGGCGAAAGACTTGGCAGAAGTTTGTTGGAATTGGGAGGTAACAATGCTATCATTATTTCCAGCGAAGCTGATATTAATATTGCCATAACTGCTGCTGTTTTTGGTGCTGTAGGTACAGCAGGCCAAAGGTGTACAACAACACGTAGATTGATTATTCACGAAAAAATATATAATAAATTTAAAGAGCGTTTGTTAAACGCATATGCTCAATTAAAAATTGGAAATCCTTTAAATCAAAAAATGCATGTTGGACCATTGATTGATAAAGATGCAGTTACCAATTACCTCAACGCTGTGGCAAAATGCAAAGAAGAAGGTGGGAATTTTATTGTAGAACCTGGTTTGCTTAAAGGAAAAGGATACGAAAGCGGTTGCTATGTAAAACCTTGTGTGGCTGAAGCAAAAAACAGCTTTGAAATTGTACAGCATGAAACTTTTGTGCCCATTCTTTACATAATGAAATATAAAATAATGGAAGAAGCTGTAGCAATGCAAAACGGCGTTCCACAAGGATTATCATCGTCCATCATTACAAATAATTTAAGGGAAGCTGAACTATTTTTGTCTCAGGCAGGAAGTGATTGTGGAATTGCCAACGTAAATATCGGAACATCAGGCGCAGAAATTGGCGGTGCATTTGGTGGTGAAAAAGAAACAGGAGGTGGCCGTGAAAGCGGCAGCGATGCATGGAAAGTTTATATGCGCAGACAAACAAATACTATTAATTACACAGATAAATTACCGTTGGCCCAAGGGATAAGATTTGACTTGTGAATGATGTGAAAAGTTGAATTGTCAATGATGAACACATTAATGGAGATTATTTTGTTTAAATAGTCAATAGCTTTTCACTGTTGACTGTTTTTTTCTTTTGTCATGTGTCTTTCTTAGTTTGTCTATAGTCCGTGGTCTGTCATTTGTCGCCCATTCTCCACAATTACTTCACAAAATTTTCTCAAAATATACGAAAGGCAATATTTGCTTATAGGTAAGTGTTATTTTCGTTTTATAAAAAAATCAGTTAAATAATATGAATAAAATTACATCGATAGCCCTTGCTGCCATGCTTTTGGGAGCATCGGCATTTGCCCAAAAAAGTAAAGAAGAAGTTCCAAAAAACTGGTACCAGCTTGATCCCGCAACAACAGGTTACAATGGCATTAGTTTGCAAAAAGCATATGACTTGGTAAAAACAAAAAAACTTAAGAGCAAAACAGTAATTGTTGCTGTTATTGACAGTGGTATTGATACGACTCATGAAGACCTAAAACCTATACTTTGGACAAACCCAAAAGAAATTCCTGGCAATGGCATTGATGATGATAATAATGGTTACATAGATGATGTACACGGATGGAATTTTCTTGGTGGGAAAGATGGCAGAAATGTAAAAGAAGACAGCTATGAAGGTGCAAGGATTTATCATAAATTAAAAACAAAATGGACAGGCAAAACAGCTGCTGATGCAATATCTGTGGCAGATAAAAAAGAATTTGCTGACTTTGAAAGAGCCAAACAAAAAACAGTCGGTGATGTAAATCCGCAACAAACCAAACAAATTGAGTTTATGTATGCTAAGGTTGTAAAAGGCGATTCTGTCATTAAAAAAGAAATTGGGAAAAGTTCATATACAAGTGTTGATATGGAAGCATATAAGCCAATTGATGCTGATGCAAAAATGACAAAAGCCATTCTGGTAAATATTTCTAAAGCTAATAACTCTACTGATATAACAAATGAACAGTTAATAGAGGAATTAAGTGGCGAACTTCGCAAAGGAGAATCGGCAAGCACGGCACCAGTTGAATATAGAAAAGATATCGTGAAAGACGATGAAACAAATATCAACGATCGCAATTATGGTAACAATGATTTGTTAGCTAATACTCCAATGCATGGCACACATTGCGCGGGCATAATTGCTGCTGTCAGAAACAATGGTAAGGGTATGGATGGTATTGCAGACAATGTTAGAATAATGGCTGTACGTGCAGTGCCAGATGGTGATGAGCACGACAAGGATATAGCAAATGCCATTCGTTATGCAGTAGATAATGGCGCACAGATAATAAGCATGAGTTTCGGTAAAGATTTTTCACCTGAAAAAGAATGGGTAGATGATGCATTCAGATACGCTGCAAGTAAGAATGTTTTACTTGTACATGCCGCAGGAAATGATTCTAAAAATGTAGATACTACTTATAATTTTCCCAATCCTTTTTATGCTAACGGAAAAGGGAGGGCGGAGAATGTTATCACAGTAGGCGCATCCGGCGATTTAAAAAATGGTGGACTTACAGCTTCCTTCAGCAATTATGGTAAAAAAGAGGTCGATATTTTTGCACCAGGTGTAAATATTTATTCCACATTGCCCGGTGGAAATAATTATGGAAATTTAAGCGGCACTTCTATGGCATGCCCAGTAGTGGCAGGTACTGCGGCATTGTTATTGGAATATTATCCTAACCTTACAGCAGTACAATTAAAAGAAGCAATTGAAAAATCTGCAGTAATACCTAAAGAAAAAGTAAATAATCCTGAAACAAAAGAGAAGGTTTTTTTAAGTGAACTTTCGAAGACAGGTGGTTTTTTGAATGCATACGAAGCAATGAAATATGCCGGCAATATGCAGACGAAAAAAATGATTAAAATACCGGAGACTAAAATTAAAATATCAAAAAAAGGATAGAAAATTTTAAATCTAAAATTAAAAACCGTTTCAATTTTATTGAAGCGGTTTTTCTGATTTGGTTTAACCCTTACATTTGAGAAAAATTAAATTATGAGCCAACCTGCTTTATATAAATATTATTTCGAAAATTATACCTCTTTAGTTAATGAAAAAGATCTTCAGTCTGCATTTGCAAACCAAACGAAAACGTTAGATAATTTCTTCACCTATATATCCGAAGAAAAAGCTGAATATGCCTACGCTGAAGGTAAATGGACGTTAAAAGAAATGCTCCAACACATGATAGATACCGAAAGAATATTTGCGTTTAGAGCTCTATCTATTTCAAGAAAAGAAACCGCTACTCTACCCGGATTTGATGAAAATACTTACGCATCAAATTCAGCGGCAAACAGAAGAACATGGGCTAACCTTGTACACGAAATGAAGATAGTAAGGGAAAGCACAACTCTTTTATTTGATTCTTTTACCGAAGATATGCTGACCAATGCAGGTAATTTTAGCGCTGCAACAGCCACCCCCAACACAATTGGGAATATTATTATTGGTCATTTTTACCATCATGTAAATGTTGCCAACGAAAGATATTTAAAATAAAAGGGTTGAGCTTGTGTTTGACAAATTATCTACTATGGTTGAAAAGCCATTTTTGACTTCAATATCAATTAAGTTCCGATTAGTTTACCAAGGAACCATTTATCATCTAAAAAGCATTTCTATAAAATAACACGTAAATCTTTCAAACACAACTTGACTATCTTTAAAATAAAAAAATGAACCGCAAGCATTTCCTTAAACTAAGTTCTCTTGGGTTGTCAGCTTTATCAATTAATAAGGTAAATGCATTTACGGTGGCTCCAACCATGCCAATTGTAATTTCAACCTGGGATAGTGGCATGGCTGTAAACGAAGCCGCATGGACCATTTTGGGAAAAGGTGGGCGGGCGCTCGATGCTATCGAAGTTGGTGCCATTTCTATTGAAAATAAAATTGATTGTTGTGTTGGTCTGGGTGGTTATCCTGATAGAGATGGCATTGTAACATTGGATGCATGTTTAATGGATGAACATTCAAATTGTGGCGCCGTTGCGGGCCTGGAAGATATTAAACACCCAATTTCTGTTGCAAGAAAAGTGATGGAAAATTCACCACATGTATTGTTAGTTGGCAATGGGGCACAACAATTTGCACTTGAAAATGGTTTTGCAAAAGAGCCTAAAATTTTATCGAAAGATGCACAAAATGCGTACAATGAATGGTTGAAGAAAAACAACTATAAGCCTGAAGTTAATATTGAAAATAAAAAAACTTTTGGTGGTCCTTTTGCACCTGCTTTTTTTGATGATGGCAAACCTAACCATGATACCATGGGATTGTTGGCAATGGATAAAAAAGGAAACATGAGTGGCGGTGTCACCACAAGTGGCATGGCTTTTAAA
>JAYVVD010000325.1:0-7618 GCA_043787295.1 Ferruginibacter sp.
GCTGCTTGGTGGATATTTTATTTTGCGCATTAGTAGTAGCGTGCAAATAAAGAAGGCAAAAGAATATTAAAAAAAACTTACACATCAGCAATTAGTTAATTATACAAATTTGGTGGCCTTGCCAAGAATCGAACTTGGATCTGGAGCTTCGGAAACTCTTATACTATCCATTGTACTACAAGGCCATGTTAAAATAATTCAACAAAATTATCTAACTTTTTTTTTGCACATTATTTTCCAAAATTTACAATGTTGGTTCCAAATATTTTTACTGCTATGGCCAGCAAAATAACGCCAAAAAACTTTCTTACAACTAATAATCCATTTGGCCCCAGAGCACGCTCTATCCATTTTAAAGAACCAAGTACCAAAAATATAATTATGCAGTTTATTAGTATGCCCAATAAAATATTTATGTCGTTGTAGTTTGCTTTTAAAGACATTATTGTTGTAAGTGTACCACTTCCTGCTATGAGGGGAAAAGCAATGGGCACCACACTGCCGGTTTTGTCATTGTTTTCTGCTTTAAAAAAATCAAGCCCCAATACCATCTCCAAACCAATAATAAATATTACAATACTACCTGCCACAGCAAAAGATTTTACATCGAGCCCCAACAGATTTAAAAATTCCTTTCCAATAAAAAGAAACAGTATCATGAGCGAGCCAGAGGCAAAGGTAGCCTGTACGTTGTTTATTTTGCCACCCATTTTTGCTTTCAGCGAAATTAATACGGGGGCATTGCCTAACATATCTATCACCGCAAACAACGTAAATGTTACGGTAATTATTTCTTTAATAAGTATATGCCCAAATTCAAACATGCATGCTGACTTTTTGCAAATATAGAAGGTTAATTTTCTTAAGCTGTTATCTGACAGTTATTTTAGGTATACAACATTAGGCTCTTTTCATTTCGTCGCTTTTTATTCACTGGCAAACAGCATCATCATAACAGCACCGTTATTTTATTCTTACGCATCACTATCAAATCTTTACTGAACCAATTTCGTGCGTTTTAAAAAAAGGTTCATTTTATAAATACCTTATCTTCAAATTATGAGCAAATCAAAATTAAACCTTTTCGATTTTACTATGATTATGGTAAGCCTTGTTATAGGCATGGGTATTTTTCGCACACCGGCAAATGTTGCAGCCACATCTCCCTCATCTTTTCTCTTTTTTTTAATTTGGATAACCGGCGGCATCATCGCCATTTGTGGCGCCCTTACCTATGCAGAAATTGGCAGCAGGTTTCCCGTTACAGGTGGCTATTACCGTATTTTTTCTTATGCTTATCATCCCTCTATTGCATTTGCTGTAAACTGCATTATCTTAATTTCAAATGCTGCATCGCTTGCAGGTGTGGCACTCATTGGTGCAGAGTACATTATTAAAGTGGTTATGCCCAATGCAGCCAATGCGCAGCAGGTACAAATCATCATTGCCATATTATCTATCATTATTTTTTATGCAGTAAACCTCGCTGGTTTAAAAATGAGCGCACGCACACAAAATGTGTTAACCATCATTAAAATTGGTCTCGTGCTTTTGCTCATTTTACCAATATTTTTTTATACCGGAAAAGATGAGATCAGCGTTGTATCCAACACAATTTCCAGCCCTTTGCTGCGTGAATATATTAAGGCATTTGGGTTAGGCCTTGTGGCTGTAAGCTTTACCTATGGTGGTTATCAGCAGTCCATCAATTTTGGTGAAGAGGTAAACAATCCATCTAAAAATATTCCAAGGGGTATTATAGCGGGCTTGCTCATCATCATTGTTTTATACCTTTCAGTAAATTATGCTTATTATAAAGTAATTGGTTTTAATACTTTAAAAACATCTACCAATATTGCAGCAATCATGGCGGCGCATTTGTTTGGCAGTGCCGCAGGTAAAATACTTTCCGTACTACTTTTTTTAAGTGTACTTGCTTATGTAAATGTATTGCTTATGGCAAACCCAAGGGTTATGCAGGCTATGAGTGAAGAAGGTATGCTGCCCAAATCTTTTGGTAAAAGACGCATCAGCACCAATGTACTTTTCACTTCGCTCAGTGTATTTGCGAGCCTCTGTGTGCTTATAGTTTTTTGGGCAAAAACCTTTGATGAAATTTTAAGCTTCACGATTTTTCTTGATTGTTTTGGTATGGTATTGTCGGCTGCCACTATTTTTAAGTTGAGAAAAAATACTGCCCATTTAGATGGTACGGGCATTTATAAAATGAAACTGTTTCCTTTAATGCCATTGGTTTTTATGGCAGCTTATACTTTTGTGTTTGTTATTATTTTTATAGATAAGCCGCTTACCGGGCTTACAGGGTTGGCTATACTTGCAGCATTTAATGGCTTATATTTTTTGGTAGATGTGTTGAAGAAAAGAAAGATGATTTCTTAAAGCCAGTTAGCTAATTCAACAGAAATAAAAAATTTGCATGAACATATCTTATATTATAAATGAACTTGGCGAAGATAGAGAAAACTATTTCAACGCAGTGGCACCTCCCATCATACAAACCAGCAATTTTGTATTTAATACGGTAAATGAAATGCGCAATGCTTTGCAGGACGAGTACAGCACTTATCTATACAGCCGTGGTAAAAACCCAACGGTGAACATACTCGCAAAAAAGCTTGCCGCCCTTGATGGCGCAGAAGATTGCCTCATTTTTAACAGTGGTGCAGCAGCCATTTTTGCAGCAGTATTTGCAAACGTAAAAGTTGGTGACCACATCATCAGCGTAAAAGAACCTTACGCCTGGGCAAATAAAATGTTTACAGAAATACTGCCACGGTTTGGCGTGACCACAACTTTTGTAGATGGTACACATATAAATAATTTTGAAGCTGCCAAAACAAATGCTACCACCCTTATTTATCTGGAAAGTCCCAACAGTTGGTCTTATGAGTTGCAGGATCTTAAAGCCATTGCAGCTTTTGCCAAACAGCACAACATCATTACTATTTGCGATAACAGTTATTGTACGCCACTTTATCAGAAGCCCATTGCACTCGGCATTGATCTTTCCTTACAGTCTGCTACCAAATACATTAGTGGCCACAGCGATACAATAGCTGGCGTGCTTAGCGGCAACAGTAAAATGATTGAGCGTATTTTTAAAAGTGAATACAATAATATTGGCAGCGGCATTCAGCCCTTTAATGCATGGTTGCTTTTGCGGGGGCTACGCACACTGCCGTTAAGGCTCGAAAGGATTACTTCCTCCACTTATACGATACACAAATATTTAAAAACGAATAACAAAGTAGAAGAAGTTATTTTTCCATTTGATAATGCTTTTCCTCAGTACGAACTTGCGCACAGGCAAATGAGTGGTGCATGTGGGCTGCTTACAATTGTTTTAAAAGATATTGATCTGTCTGCAATAGAAAAGTTTTGCCAGACTTTAAAGCATTTTAAAATGGCAGTTAGCTGGGGCGGTCACGAAAGTCTGATCATTCCTCGCTGTGCAGGCATTAAAATTAATGACTTCCATAAGGATATAAAAGAACACAGAATGGTGCGCCTCTACATCGGTTTGGAAGATACAACCTATCTGATGAATGACCTTGAATCGGCATTTGCAACCATACCTTAGTATAAATCCTATGCGTTGTGATATATTTTCGGAATTTACTCTACAAAACATTTAGCAATTATCCTATGTTTTTTAATGAGGAGATGTGGTATTTTTATTATCCTTAAAACCTAAAAAACCGACTCCTATGAAGAACACAGCAAAGAAGTACATTTCTTTAACTACCATAACAAAATCTTTCAGCAGATTCTTTAAAGGAATTTTTTTTACAACCAGCCACAAAGACTTTAGAAGGCTAAAAAACTTTATCTGCTGATTTATTATAAGTTACCATCAATTGGTCCCTCACTTTAATGCGTTTTCATTGCAATACTATTTCTTTTAACCTTTGGTAATGGTTTATCCTGCAAACAAGATGCATTTTAACGAAGTATTTTCCGCTTATAAAAATACTTACAGTTTTATTTATACAAAATATATTTTTGTATATGCGCCGTTTATTAATAATTGTAATTTTTATAAGTTTAAGTATAGTTTCTTTTGCCCAGCAAAAATGGAACTTACAGTCTATTGTTGATTATGCAATGGCAAACAACTTAAATGTAAAGCTGCAGGATGTGCAGGCAAGAATTGCTGCCATCAACCTAAAACAAAGCAAACTTTCTCAGTACCCCAATGCAAACTTTAGTGCCAATACATCAATAAACTCGGGTAACAATCAGGATCCTACAAATTTTAGCCGTATAACCCAAACTTATCTTGCGGCTGGTCTTCAACTGCAAAGCAGTGCAGATATCTTTAACTTTTACAGTAAAAGAAATACCATTGCTGCAAATAATTTTGAAGCACAGGCGGCAAATGCATCTACCGATAAAATTAAAAATGATATTGCGCTCGCTGCTGCCAACGCCTATCTGCAAATTTTGCTTGGTAAAGAGCAGGAAAATATTGCATTAGTGCAAATACAGCAAACACAATCTCAGCTTGGCCTTACACGCAAGCAGGTAGACGCAGGTGCGTTGCCTGAACTGAATGCTTCTCAGCTCGAGGCTCAGCTTGCCTCAGACAGTGTAAATTATATAAATGCCAGAGGCAATACCACACTTAATGTGCTTTCATTAAAAGCTTTAATGAATTTAGACGCGGCTACAGTTTTTGAAGTAGATATTCCACCCATTGATAAAATTCCTGTTGAGCCAATAGCTAATCTGCAACCCGATTATGTATTTGATATTGCATTAAAAAACCTGCCGCAGCAAAGGGTAAACGAACTTAGACTAAAGGCAGCCGAAAAGAAAGTTGCTGCTGCAAAAGGTTCTTTGTATCCAACCTTAAGCACATTTGGAAGTTTAGGTAGTAATTACAATAACAAGTCACGAAGTGTTACTGGCTTCAACCAAACAACCACTGTAATACCGGTAGGTACTGTTAAAGTGAATGGTACAGATTATACGGTTACTTCACCTTTTACAAGTTTTAGTCCTATATCTACAAAAAGTGGTTTTACAAACCAACTCTCAGATAATTTTAGGCAGGCAATCGGTTTAAGTTTAAGCGTCCCCATTTTTAATGGTGGCTCTTTGCGCAGCAATTATGAAAGAAGTAAACTCAACATTAATACAATACAATTACAAAAAGAGCAGGATAATCAAAAGCTAAAGCAGGATATCTACCAGGCCTACAGTGCTGCATTAATAGCACTGGAAAAATTTAACGCCGGTAAAAAAGCTGTGACTATTAACGAACTTAATTTAACCTATGCAACAAAACGTTTTGATGTAGGACGGCTCGGTACTTTCGACCTGATAACCACACAAAATAATTTGTTACGTTCTAAACTCGAACTTGTACAAAGCCAGTTTGATTATGTGTTTAAAATGAAAGTCCTTGAATTTTACAAAGGCATGGGGCTGAAACTTTAGTACTGAGTAGTTAGTATTAAGTAGTGAGATTCAACTATCAATTTGAAAAGTTTAAATGTTATCATATAATAAAGAAGTAATTATTAAATAAACCTAAAAGTATTAGAGTACATCTCAATACTAACCTCTCAATACTGTATTATGAATAAAAAAACAAAATGGATATTAATAAGCGTGGGAATTTTGGCTGTACTGCTTATTATACTGGCTAAAACTGGCGTTTTTGGTAAAGATGAAGGCACAAAAGTAACTGCTGAAAAAGCAGCAGTGCGCAATATTATAGAAGTTGTAAATGCCAGTGGCAAAATATACCCTGAGATAGAAGTGAAAGTAAGTCCGGATATAAGTGGAGAAATTACAGAGCTTACCGTGGCTGAAGGCGATACAGTTAAAAAGGGTCAGTTACTCGCAAGAATATATGCAAATGTTTACAACATTCAACGCAGTCAGGCAGCCAACGGCGTGGCACAAAGCCAGGCACAAGTAAATATTTCTCAGGCACAGGTAAGCAATTCTCAGGCGGCTTTAGATGCTTTAAAAGCACAACAGGAGCAGGCTGAAAGAAACTACAGTATGCAAAAAAGGCTTTTCGATGAGAAGGTGATCAGCGCAAGCGAGTTTAATATAGCAGATGCCAATTTTAAAACAGCTAAAGCAAATTACTATGCAGCCATGCAAGGCATACGGGGCGGCCAGGCAAGTGTGCAAAGCGCCAGAGCAGGTGTACAAAGCGCACGAGATAACCTGGCTAAAGCAAATACTGACCTTGGCAGAACGGCGATTGTAGCACCTATGGATGGTGTGGTAAGTTTATTAAATGTAAAGAAGGGAGAAAAGGTGGCAGGTAATAGTTTTAATGTAGGTACCGAAATGTTGCGTATTGCCGATATGGATAAGATTGAAATAAGAGTTGATGTAGGTGAAAATGACGTACCTAAAGTAAAGCTCGGGGATAGTGCATTGGTAAATGTAGATGCATACAGCAATAGAAAGTTTAAAGGGGTTGTAACACAGATTGCCAGCAGCAACAACGGTGCAGCTAACAGTGGTTTAAGCTCTGCTACAAGTGATGTTACGCAATATAAAGTTTACATAAGAATATTAAAAGACAGTTATATTGATTTGTTGGGTAAAGGATCTTTCCCTTTTAGACCGGGGATGAGTGCAAGTGCAGATATACAAACTAAAACACAACACAATGTAATTACAGTGCCTATTAACGCTGTAACTACAAGAGATAAAAATGACAGCCTGGGCACAGATAAAAAGAAAGTGGTAGCAACGGATAATATTGTAGAGACCAAGGCAGATGATGATATGGCCGTAGTTGTATTTGTAAAGGGAACAGATAATAAAGTAACAAGAGTGACTGTAAAAACCGGTATACAAGATATAAATTACATTGAAATAACAAGTGGGCTCAAGACCGGGGATGAAGTTGTAACAGGCCCGTATGATGTAGTAAGCAAAACATTGAAGAAAGGTACACAGGTAAAAGTGGTAGATAAAAAAGAACTGTTCGATAAAAGCAAATAGCTATTGAAAGTTAGTCAAATTTAAGCGTGGGCAACTTTTGGTTGTCTTGTTGTTGTAGATGTTTTTACTTTTTTGCTTGCCATCTTATTTTTATAGTTGCGAATAAACTCGCTAATTTCCTGACGGGCTTTGTCAGTCAAAGGGTCGCTTGCGATTACAAAGTCAACGCCTTTTGGTTCTTTTATGTGTCCCATATTCTTTATTATTTAAAATATTTATCAATGAGTATTTGTGCTGATTGGGTTGGAATAATCATTCTGTGTCCGCCCAATGTGTAAGCTCCTAATGTCTTTTGGTAATGTTCTATGAGTTTGGTTTTAGCAGTAAAGCCTACAAAACCGTCAAAGCCTTGTTGAAAAGAAACTTTACAAGCATGAGCCACTAAATTTCCTGCCACACCTTCGTAAAGTTTATTTTGTCCAATGTTGAATGGTGCATTTTCAAGCAAGTGCATGTAAATGTGGTCTGGCTCTAAAGTAAAACTCAGTAAACCTTGTATGATGCCTGGATTGTTAGGGACTGTCAATTTGAAAACTTCTTTTGTATTGATTTTGTCAACTTATCTAAGATAAAGTCGAGTTGTATAGGCTTGTTTAATTTCACAAAGTGAATTTACGAA
>JAYVVD010000326.1:0-3532 GCA_043787295.1 Ferruginibacter sp.
TTTTAAGCCACATACCATAAGCCGCAGTAAATTTTACAATATCCAAAGGTGTTAAATTATCATCGGGCCTGCCTCCTATTGTTCCTCTTATGCCCGAAATACTTTTTATTAATGCCATGACTTATTACTGTTTTTGAAAGTGGGCAAAGTTAATGATTACATTAGATTTTATGTGATTGAATTAGAAAATGAGCATAAGATATCAGGTGACAAAATGATGAAAAAAGGTTAAGTGTTAAACTTCTACGCCCGATAGAAGCGTATATACTTTTTGTTAGCCGAAGGCTGGCAAAAAGATAGTAGCGGATAGCGGGACTAAAGTTGAGATATGAAGCGGACGGCAGCGTTCCAAACATTCAATTTTCTAAAAAATATTACATGGGTAAATCATTACTTTTGCAAAATGCTATATACCTGGTTTAAAGATTGGTTTAACTCGCCCTATTATCACAAACTTTATGCACACAGAGATGAAACAGAGGCAGCGGGGTTTATTGATAAATTAATTACACACTTGCAACCTGCTAAAGGTGCCAGAATGCTCGATGTAGCTTGCGGTAAAGGCCGACACTCCATGCAACTTGCGGCCAATGGATTTGATGTGACAGGCATAGATTTAAGCAAGGAAAGTATTGCATATGCTTTACAAAATGAGAATGAGCATCTGCATTTTTATGAGCATGATATGCGGCTGCCTTTCTGGATAAATTATTTTGATATTGCCTTTAATTTTTTTACAAGTTTTGGTTATTTTAATACACAACGTGAACATAATAATGCCATAAGAACCATTGCTACATCTTTAAAGCCCGGTGGTATTTTGGTTATGGATTTTTTAAATGTTGAGTTTTCTGCGCATCACTCAATTGCGGAAAGTACACAAACCATTGGAAGCTCGGAATACCACATCAGTAAATGGTTTGACGAAAAACATTTTTATAAAAAGATTTTGGTAAAAGATATATCGCTTGCAAAACCTTTGCAATACACTGAAAAGGTTTCTAAATTTACTTTGAAGGATTTTGAGCGTATGTTTGGTAAACACGATCTTACAATAAAAGAAGTTTTTGGCGATTATGATTTTAATAAATACGATGCTAAAACTTCTCCAAGGCTTATTATGATAGTATCCTTAGAGCCAGCTTAATTTATCTAGAAAGTTCCTATTAATTCTTGTTGTTTATAAGCATCCATTTTGCAGTTTCGTACTTGGCAGATGTGTGTGCTGACATTTCATTTTTGACAGAATGAATCTTATTTTAAAAAATATAAATTCTTTCATAACCGAAATTCGTTAAGGCATTTTAAAAAGTCCATATTTTAAAATACAAAATACAGCTCTCACACCATCTTTCCAGCCAATCTTTTTTCCTTCAAGATAAGTTCTGCCATAATAAGAAATACCAACTTCATAAATCCTGATGTTGGACAAGCGTGCAATTTTTTGTGTAACCTCCGGTTCAAATCCAAAACGTTGTTCTTTTAATTTTACAGGTTTTATAATTTCTGCTCTAAACATTTTATAACATGTTTCCATATCGCTCAGGTTTAGGTTGGCAAACATGTTGGATAACTGGGTTAAAAATTTATTGCCTATTGTGTGCCAGAAAAAAAGTATACGGTGAGGTTTGCCGCCTGTAAACCTGCTACCATAAACTACATCCGCAACTCCATCTTCCAGAGGTTGCAACAAAATTTTAAATTCCTCAGGATTGTATTCAAGATCTGCATCCTGAATTACAATATAATCACCGGTTGCCGCAGCAATGCCAGTATGTAAAGCTGCGCCTTTGCCTTTATTAATGGCATGGTTAAAAATATGAATCTCATCTTGTGTATTAGCATTTTTATAATGCTCAATGGCAGTTATAGATTCATCTGTACTGCAATCGTTCACCACAATAATTTGTTTGGCTATATTGTTTTGAAGTTGAACGGTTTTTATTTTGGCGAGTGTAACTGCAATGGTTTTTCCTTCGTTGTAAACAGGAATAACTATGGAGAGTACTTTCATGTGAGAATAATAAATTTATAATGCTGTTGTGGTATTTTGTAAATGTACATAAAACAACCGAAGCGTTTTTTTGCGGCAAAGAAATACAAAATAGAATTCCTTTTTATGAAACATTATATTTGCGGTTCATCGATAATGATGTTTAAATGCTGAAGAAACTTCTTGAAATTGACCGTTATCTTTTTTTAAAAATAAATAAGGATTGCAGCAACAGCTTTTTTGATACTGTGATGCCTTTTTTTAGAGAGCCGAAATTTTGGGCTCCCCTTTATCTTTTTGTTTTATTATTCGTCATTTTCAATTTTAGAAAAAAAGCTGTTTGGTGGTGTGTTGGCGCAATCGTTACGGTTGCATTTACAGACTCCATCAGCAGTAAAATAATAAAACCTTTTTTTGCAAGACCAAGACCCTGCATGGACCCTGATTTTTCTGCGCAGGTAAGATTGGTTGCAAGTTATTGTGGCAGCAATGGAAGTTTTACATCCTCTCACGCAAGCAACCACTTTGGGCTTGCTATGTTCTTTTTTGTAACCATGCAACACATTGCACCAAAATATATAAAGTACTTTTTTTTGTGGGCTGCGTTGGTTTGTTTTGCCCAGATATATGTAGGCGTGCATTATCCATCAGATATTATTGGCGGGGCATTATTAGGAGTATTAGCAGGGAATTTTGTCGGTAAATTTTATAACAGAAAAAACGGCTTGTTGCAACCTTCACTTTAATTATGAAAAGAAATTTCATCTATTTTATTCTCTTTTTGATTCCTGTTTACATCATTGGTTTTGGTATAGATATTATGGATATTGATGCATCGCAATATGCAGAAATGAGCAGAGAAATGAGCATCAGCAACAGTTACCTACATATATACGAACTCGGGAAAGATTACCTGGATAAGCCACCACTAATATTTTGGGTTACATCAATAAGTATAAAAATATTTGGCGTTAATAATTTTGCATATAGGTTCCCATCATTTTTATTTGCCTTGTTTGCTTTGTTTTCTACTTACAGGTTTGCACTGCTTTATTATAAAAAAGAAATTGCAGCACTGGCAGCTTTGGTACTGGCATCTTGCCAGGCATTTTTTCTTATTAATCATGATGTGAGAACCGATACCATTTTAATGAGTTGCGTTATTTTCAGCATCTGGAAAATGGCAGCATGGTTGCAGCATAAAAAAACAGTGAATTTTGTGCTTGCATTTGTAGGAATCGGTTTGGGTATGCTTGCAAAAGGCCCGATAGCATTGATCGTTCCTGTTTTAGCTTTTGGTACTCATTTTTTACTTACAAGAAATTTTGCGGCAATTTTTAAATGGCAATACCTACTCGGTATTATAATTATTGCCATCGTTTTATTGCCTATGTCCATAGGCTTGTATACACAATTCGATCTTCATCCGGAAAAAATTGTAAATGAAAAAACAGGTGTATCAGGATTACGTTTTTTTTACTGGACACAAAGTTTTGGTCGCATTACAGGGGAATCTGTATGGAACAACAATAGTAATAT
>JAYVVD010000327.1:0-4068 GCA_043787295.1 Ferruginibacter sp.
TATTTTTGATTCAGTTTTCATATCTATCGTAACATCCATATCCGTTTTTTGGTAACCCTGCCAATTCCCTTTACGCCAGTTTGTATCTCCATGTATGCCATCAATTAAACCCAATGCTCCCCCACCATCATACATTTGTTCGAAGCTGCTGTTTAACTTTACGGTCCAGTCATGCAGCATTTTTTTATAGATTGCTGTGGTAACAAAACTCTTTTTACCATTTTTATTGAATGCAATTGCTTTTATGGTTTGAGATTCATTAATGCTAAGTGGTTGTGTATACTTTAAGCTTTTATCAGTTGGTTCACTTCCGTCTTTTGTAAAATAAATAGCCACTTTTTTTTGTGATGTTGATAAGAGAACAATTTTGCTGTTTTGGAAACTGGTGCCAGCTCCTCGGATTATAGGATTTATAATAAATCCATTTTCCTGAATGTCGGTCAAATAATCAAATTGCAATTTTTTTTGCAACGATGGCTTATCAGAAATTTTTAAATTAATGTCTACTCCATTATCAATTTCAAAGAATTTTAAAATCAATTTTTGGGTGTTATTTATTTTAGAATCAGGAAAAATCTGATCATTTACATAAAAATTTTTTCCTCCTGTATTTTTTGCATTTATAATAGATGTTTTTCCATTCTCTAATTTAATGGTCGATTTCTCAAATAATGGTGTACCAATATTATAAAAATTACTTCCTGGCGTTACCTGATAAAATCCCATTGCACTTAACACATACCATGCACTCATTTGTCCGCAATCTTCGTTCCCTATAAGACCGTCAGGAGTATTTTTATAAAATTCTGTTTGTATTTTATTAATTATTTTCTGCGTTTTCCAAGGTGCATTTGTGTAGTTATATAAGTAAGCAATGTGGTGGCTAGGCTCATTACCATGCGCATATTGCCCAATCAATCCAGTAATATCGCTTTGTTCTCTGCCTGTCGTTTTTGTCGTGGTGGAGAACAATGCATCCAGCTTTTTTTCTAATGCAAAGGGACCGCCAGTCATTTTTAAATAACCTCCAATATCTTGTGGCATATAAAAACTATATTGCCACGCATTAGCTTCTGTATAATTGTTATTTACTTCTTTTGGATCAAACGGACTAAGCCAATCACCGTTTTTTCGTGGGCGCATAAAACCTGTTTTTGTATCAAGCACATTTTTATAATACTGTGCCCTCTGTATAAATTCATCATATACTTTTTGATTACCAATGGCTTTTGCAAAAATAGCGATGCACCAATCATCGTAAGCATATTCCAATGTGCGGCTCACACTTTCCTGTTCATCATCACTTTCAATTAATCCCTTTGTTTTGTATGCCTTTAATCCAAAATGATTCATGTTTGCACTGTGCAGCATTGCTTCTAAAGCCAGCATGGTATCAAAATTTGTTATGCCTTTCATGTAAGCATCTACAATTACGGGAATGCTGTGGTAGCCAATCATACACTCCGTTTCATTGCTTGCCAGTTCCCACACAGGCAATCTGCCACCTTCTTTGTATTGGGCCAAAAATGTTTTTATATAATCAAGTGTTCTTACTCTATCAATGATTGTATATAATGGATGTGCAGCACGATAAGTATCCCATAAACTAAAAACCGAATAGTAAGTGTATCCTTCTGCTTTGTGAATATTGTTATCCCGACCTCTGTACATTCCATCCACATCCATGTTTACGCAAGGCACCACTGCTGTATGATAAAGCGCTGTATAAAATATTTTCTTTTTCTCTTCATCACCCTTTACATCTATTTTACCAAGCTCTTTATTCCAATTTTTTTCGACTGCAAGCTTTATATTTTCAAAGTCCCAGCCTGGTAATTCTGCTACAAGATTCTTTTTAGCACCTTCTACACTCACTGTAGAAAGCGCAACTTTTACAAAAATATTTTTATCTGCTGCTAAATCAAATTGAAAAAATGCTTTTATATTTTTGGATGAAAGTGTATCTCCCATAATTTTATTGACGGACATTTCATTGTTCCAAATACCATAATTTTTAATTGATTTCGAAAACTTCATTACAAAAAAAATGTATTGATTTTGCGCCCAGCTTTTACTTCTCCGCATACCACTTACTGTCACACTATCTTCTAATTTTAAGGATGATTCCAACACTTCATCTCTATGTTTTAAATCTAAAATAATGGTATTATCGTTGCCATTAGAAAATGTGTAGTGATGTAAGCCAACTCGTTCTGTTGTGGTAAATTCCGTTTTTATATTTCCTTTATCTAATAACACGCTGTAATATCCTGCAGATGCCTTTTCATTTTTATGCGAGAAAGTAGAACCGTATATTTTATTATCTGCTGATGGTGTGCCGGCCATTGGCATCACCAAAATATCGCAGTAATCGGGTATACCTGTGCCGCTAAGGTGTGTGTGAGAAAAACCATAGATATAATTATCGTCATAATGATAACCTCCACAACCATCCCAACCTTCTAGCCTTGTATCAGGACTCAACTGTACCATGCCATGCGGTGCAGTTGCCCCCGGATAAGTATGACCATGTCCGCCTGTTCCTATAAAAGGATTCACAAGTTTTGAATAATTCGTTTGTGCAAAAGAATATGATGAAATAAGCAATGCAACCAATGTAAAAGGATGATAGATTTTCATAAATAAATTATAAGACTTAAAGCTATTTAAAAGTGGTTAGAATATGTCTTAAATATAAAAACGAAATTTATTAAGATATGCCACATAAAAAAAGCTTCCTCATAAAGGAAGCTTATTATAAAAAATTAGCATTTTTTAAAATGGTAAGTCATCGTCCAACGGCATATCGGCTGCAGCCATTGGTGTTCGTGCAGTTGGTTGAGCCATATGACCAGAATTTGACACATTACCTGCGTTGGAATTGGCATATCCAGCTTGTGGTTGGCCTCCGGGATTTTCATTTTTCCCTCCCAATAATTGAATATTTTGAACCCTCATGCGTAAAGTAGCTGCAACATTTCCGTCTTTATTTGTATAACCTTCTGCTTCCGGCGCACCTTCTGCATAAACCATTTGTCCTTTTAAAAGATAAGGAGAAATAGCTGTTTTGTCTGTCCAGTAAGCGCATTCAACCCAGGTTGTTTTTTCTTTTTGGTTGCCCTGCGCATCTTTAAAACGCTCGGTATGAGCCACACTGAAATTGATTACGTTTTTGCCGTTTACTTCTTTTACGATGCAATCTTTTCCAAGATTACCCACGATTTGTAATTTTACCATAACTGTTTTTTTAAGTGATGTATTTGTTTAATTGATGTATCTAATAAAGTTAAAATAAAAATTTAATCCCTTGTCTATATTCTCGTCGAAATATTTTGTCTTTCATCTATTTGTAAATTCCTGAATAGTGTTGACCGTTTTTATTAAATTTCATTATTGAAAATAGTAATCAGCTTTCGATCTATTTTTTTCGTTTTCTGCCATGTTTGATAAAATTCAGGGACGTACAAAAGTCTTTTGTTTAATATCTTGTGTCTACTATCTTTTCCTATCTAGTTCATCTTCTTCTTCAAAGTACTTACCTGATCCTGCAGATTATTTACAAGGTTTGCCAAAGAATTTACATCCCATCTTTGCTGAGCTGCCACTTTCCCTATAACAACTTGTGCAGACCATAATTCAACAATATCTTCTGCATTTACCTGGTAAGGCTGGTAAGATGGGTTATCGCTTACCAATGTAATTTTTGTTTTGTTTTTTGCGTTTCTTACAAGTCTTTTATAAACAATACCTTCATTGCGACTAACAACTATAAAAGCAACGTTGTTTTTTGCATCTTCAATAGAATCTATTTTCTCACCTACAATTATACTTCCACTAGGTGTGGGCAACATACTATCGCCTATTATCTCAAATGCACGATAATTGCCACCTGCCAACATTGGCAACGTAAACGTATTTAATTCATCTATAAACTCTGCGTCTGCATAGCCTGCAAGGTAACCTGCAGCAGCTTTTACAGGCACAAAATGAATGATATTCCTTTCTTCCGCCATCATCATTTTTTGTTTGCGGCGTTTCATTAAATAACTGCCGCTTTCAATGCTGAGG
>JAYVVD010000328.1:0-14947 GCA_043787295.1 Ferruginibacter sp.
CAAGTCTCTTTTGCTTTAGATTCTAATATCTATATTTGCGAACTTATATGAAAAAGATTCACTTAGTTATTATTATTCTTTTAGTGCTTATTGCAGACCAGGCACTTAAAATTTATGTAAAAACCTCCTTTCCTCTAAACACATCAAAAGTTATTGCAGATAATTGGTTTCAGTTATATTTTGTAGAAAACCCCGGCATGGCTTATGGCTGGAAGTTTGGTGGAAATTGGGGCAAAATAGGACTTACTATTTTTAGATTGGGTGCGGTTATATTTGGTACATGGTATTTGGGAGGTATAATTAAAAAAGGTTACAGCAAAGGGTTTATTATTTGCGCCTCCTTAATATATGCAGGTGCACTTGGAAACCTAATTGACAGTTGTTTTTATGGGATAATATTTGACAAGGGAATGGTTTTCAATAAAGAAATAAATGATTATATAAATTATGGTGGGCTGGCAGTTTTTGCTAATAAAGGATATGCAGGTTTTTTACATGGTAATGTTGTGGATATGCTGTATTTTCCGATCATTAGAGGCAACTTCCCCAGCTGGTTTCCTATTTGGGGCGGAGAATCATTTGAGTTTTTCAGACCTATATTTAATATAGCTGATGCTGCTATTAGTACAGGTGTAATAACTATATTTTTGTTTCAAAAAAGATTCTTTAGCCAGAGACAGGTTGTGGTGGAGAATCAAACTGTTGAAACTGCATCTCTAACAGATGATGAATCTCAAATGTCTTAAACACTTACAATAACCACCATCAAATTTTTACAGTAACAACCGATCTTTTTAACAGGCGACTAATGTTAAAACAGTTATTAAACAACTGTTTTAATAATGTTTAGTTTATTTCATGTTTATTTTTATACTTTAAAGGTTTATAATTCGTTAGAATTAAAATGTATAAAAAAAATCTTCACAAAATTTTTAAGGAAAAATTGGGAAAGCAACGAAACCCATAGTTTTAGAATCTTTGGTTGAATCCGTATCTTTATTTTTTCTAGAAATAGTTAACAAAATATATTACAAAAATCCTATTATGAAATACTTTCGCCTGTCTTTTTTATTATTTGGTCTTGCATTATTAATTGTTTCTTGTCAGAAAGAATTAAGCTATGAAGCGGGACTTGGAAAGGGAACTTTAAAGAAAGATGTAACAGGCGAATGTTTGCCTGTTAACGTAAATGGAACTTATCAAAAAGATACATTATTAGTGGCCACAGTTAATTTTGTTGATATACAGATTAGTGTTTCTGAACCGGGTAGTTACTCAATAAAAACAGATACAATAAACGGTTATTCCTTTAATGGGGCAGGTTTTTTTAATGTACAGGGTTTAAATACTGTAAGATTAATTGGGTATGGTAAACCTATTGTTCCAGGTGTTGATATGTTTACTGTAAAATTTGATACCAGTGTATGTCAGTTTAATGTAACTGTCACGGGCACCGGCGGCGGCGGTGGTTCCACATATACTTTTCAATGTCCGAGTAATCCAACGTTTTATGGAACCTATCAGACCGGGGTTTCTACATCAGGTGATTCAGTTAGAATTAACGTAACATCGGTTGCCGGGGGCTCTTACAATATAACCACATCTACTACCACAAGTTCAAATGGCGTAACATTTACCGGTAGTGGCGTTTTGCCAGCTTCCCCAAGTCCGCAAAGTGTAACTCTATTTGCATCTGGTACACCAACAGCAGCCGGCCCATTTACATATACTTTAACCGGCACAGGTAATACCTCTACCTGCACCTTTTTGCAGACGTACAGTCCGGCAACAACGACAAATGGAATAATTACTTTTAACATAGGAACAGTTAATAAAACTTTTAATTTCAGCAATATTGCAGATACTTCATTTCAGCCTCTTCCTGCTCCGGCTCCTCCAGGAAATTATTACATATTTTCTTTATCCGGCTTTGCAGCTGCATCCCCATCTCAAGAGGCTTTTGCATTGCATTTAGTTAAATCTCCTCCATATTTTTCTAACGGAACTACGTATACTGTAAATCAATTTGCTCAATCGATAGGGTTAGATGCTAAGTACACCGACAGTACTGGTGTTAACTACACTGCTGCAACAGATAGTACTATACAAAACCCAGCTTTTAGTGTTACTATAAACAGCATTTCGCCGACAAGAGTAATTGGTACATTTACAGGTCCTTTAAAAAATGGTTCTGGAACAATTATTACAGCAATGCAGGGAACTTTTGATCTTCCACTACAATAAAATAAAATTATAGGATATAAAAAAAAGCTATTTCAAAATAATGAAATAGCTTTTTTATGTCAACAGAAGTTACCACTACAGTAATAAAAATCTATCAATGAAGGAATCAGTTCAAAAATCCTCGGGTGGAGTAGATTAATTTGAAACCAGTTTTTGAATGCTTTGCCAACAATATGTGATTTTATAAGTCGAAATTTTATACCCAGATAATGAGATTGAACCTTTCCCTCAATATCTTTTTATCAGAAGAAAGTAATAGTTTTAAAATTAATTATTTTTTAAAATTATAAACCACGGAAAGCCCACCACCATGGTTTTGATAGAAAGGTATTGCTATTGTACCCATTGATTTATTTTTAAAAAACTTCCTTTTTATAGCTGGATATAAACAGTAAGATAATTTTGTAGAAAGGATACCAAAGCCCGCACCTGCAACCACATCACTCACCCAATGTTTATTATTGTATAATCGTAAAATTCCTGTTGCAGTAGCTGCGCCGTACCCTGCTATTGCATACCAAAGAGAAACGTCTTTATATTCCCGCCACATAAATTCTGCCGCTGCAAATGCAGTAGTAGTATGCCCCGACGGAAATGAATTAAAGCCAGATCCATCTGGCCGTTGTATTTTTGTAATACGTTTTAGAGGCAAAACTATTGCAGCAGAAATGGCGGTTGATAAGGCATAAATTATTGTTCTATCTCTAAAATTGTTTTTACCTTTTATTCCTAAAGCATTTAACCCATACACAGCAAGTGCAGGCGAATATTGGAGGTAATTATCAATTTTTGTTACTGGGGTTGTATGATCTTCTTCAATCTCAATTTTTGTATTTTTATCTAATGTTTTTAATCCATCATTTTCCAACGAAATAAACCCATAAGCGATAAGGATAGTGGGAAGTATTAATGATTTAATCCGCTTGTTGGTTTCATTTATTTTATATAAACTTTCTGACAGGGCTATTTTCTTTGTGGGAAGAAAAATAGCAGGTTTAAAAACAATGCTGTCTGTTTGTTGTGCATTGACAAAATAAAAAGTAGAGACAAATAAAATTGTTATAATCTTTTTCATAAAAAATATTATTCGGCATTAATAAATAGAATCTGAAATTGTATACACATCAAAAACACCAATGCTTTATAACCTTCCTTTTTCCATTGCGTACTTATAAGTTCAGGACTCCGTTTTCAATAGTCATATTTTATGAACCACTTCTTTTAATGATGTAGTAAATAAAATCTGCTTGGATTTAATTTTGTGTCTGTTATTGGTTTTTTTGCCTAAGCTTTTTGGGCTACATATAATTTTGCTCCTGTTCCCCTTTTTGGAACGTTTCTTTTCAGCTCTCTACTAATTGTGCTATTGTTAATTCGTATAGGTTTTGCAATCTTACAATTGCTTTAAACCCACTTTTTTAAACCCCTCAATTTAATACCTTTGTGCTAAAGTGAGCTGGAAATAGTTTTTTGCCATGCAACACAAATTTCGCTTTTCAGTTTCATCTTCTTTTAAGGGGTTACCCTCAAAAGAAGATGAAACCTATTTGTTGCACTTATTAATTGAACTTACAAAATAATATAATATCGTGCATAAAATAATTGACTTTATAACATACAGTTCTCAACAAATACAATTGGTACTTTTTGTTGGTATTTTTTTTCTATGCTGGAATATTGAAAATATTGTCGGGCTAACTTTGGGCTATAAAAAATGGCGACATGCTTTTTTGAATATGCCCTTCATCTTCACTAACATACCAGGGCAGTTAATCTTAGGAGTTGCTTTTGTAAAAGTAATCCAATGGACAGGAGCGCATCATTTTGGATTAAATTATGTATTGCCTGGTTTAGATAATAATTTACTTCTTTTTATAGTTTCGTTTCTGTTACTTGATTTTGGCGAATACATTTATCATATAATTATGCATAAAGTAAAACGGCTGTGGATGTTTCATATTGTACATCACAGCGATAGCGTTGTAGATGTTTCCACCACACTGCGTGAACATCCGGGAGAAAATATTATCCGCTTATCTTTTACTTTACTGTGGGTTTTTTTAAGCGGTGCCCTTTTTTGGGTATTGATATTAAGGCAAATTATACAAATAATTGCAACATTTTTTGCACATATGAATTATCAGTTACCGCAAAAAGCAGATAAGATTATAGGATTGATTTTTATTACTCCTAACCTGCATCATATACATCATCATTATAAGCAACCTTACACTGATACTAATTACGGAGATGTATTAAGTATTTGGGATAGAATGTTTGGAACATTTCAGAGGGTATCAGCTAAAAATCTGATATTTGGTGTTGACACTTTTATGGAGCAGAAAGATATTGGTAAATTTAGCTCAATATTTAAAATACCTTTTGGTAAGTACAGAAAAAGCTTAGGTAAATAGAATTATCTCAATGAACACTTCCAAAAAATAAAATCTAACAAATAATAATAGATTTCATTATCCTAAAAATAAAAACATGGTAAGAAAAGAATTTTTAAGCCTTATGGGTTTTACCGGTGTATCTGTACTTGCCACCATGTGTTTGGGTGCTTGTTCTAAACAGAGTACAAACAATGCGGTTCCAGCATCAGGAAATGTAGATTTTACATTAGATATTAGTCTGCCCGCAAATGCTGCATTAACTGGCCAGGGTGGTTCCCTCTACAGCAACGGTGTTATCGTTGCACATACGGTTGGGGGAAGTTACATCGCTGTTTCGCAGGCTTGCACACATCAGGGAGTAACCGTAAATTATCAAAGCGCAAACCACCAGTTTTATTGCCCATCGCATGGAGCAACTTTTTCAGAAACGGGTACTGTAATGGCAGGTCCTGCAACCGGAGCATTAAAGCAATATCAAACTACTTTAATAGGTAATATGCTTCGGGTATTTGGTTAAAATTGAAAAAGAAAAAAAATAATTGGCACTCTATTATAAACTTGAATAAGTGCAATATTGTACTTTTTTTATTTCTTAATTATTTAAACAAAGAATAATTTTAATGTAATATTTGCCACAGTATTAAAAATATAAAGGATGAAATTTTATTGCTGCGCCTTTTTTAAATTCAATAGTTGGGGCTGGTAATTTTATAATATTAGCAACAGATAATAACATTGAATTGGATGTATTGAAAAGTCTAAGTAGATTAACGTCTGCTGAAATAAAATACTTCCGTTTTCTTTTAAATTCTGGGATTACTGTATTCCCAATTTTTAAAGGATTAGTAACTGCTCCTATCATACCTTCTGCGCCTAAACCCCCTGCAAGATTTAACCACTTTGGGAAATCTGATTTACTGCTCATAAATGAAGATGGGTTTATGGACAGCCAGTAGGTTTGCCCATTATAATCTTTGAGCCATCGTTGCCATTTATTTTTTCCTAATTCATCAGGATTAAACTGAGCAAAAATGGTTTTATGAAAAGAAAATTTTAATTGTATGCGTTGTTCCTTCCAAGCAGATTGCTGTGCCATAAATAAAGCAGTACCAGTTATGTTCGCCAGCATATCACCCGTCGAAAATCCCCATTTTTGCGAAAACCCATCAAAGATTTCTATAATTGTTTGAAACCCCAAGGCGGTTAATCCGCCAACCAAATTTGCTTGTCTGTTATTTAAACCACACCATTTCATCGTATTGTACTGAAAGGCGGAAAAATTATATGCAGTTGTAGCATGCCCCGCTTTATCCATATTTAACCATTCATTATTATCATTAAATAAATGAAAACGACTGTGTGGGAATTTTTTATACCATAAATAATGTAAGCCTACCATTGCAAAAGTTCCTACTGCAGATTCAACAAGTACAACTCCCCTTAACCGACTTTTATTAATTCCTTCGTTGATGATGTTATTTTGAGAAAGAGTGGTGACGTTAAAACATAAAATGAAGAGCCATAAAAAGTAACCTATTAGCACTCTTTTCGATAATCTTATTTTCATTATATTGAAGTAGCGGTTTTAAAAAAGATATATAATTATTAGCCTCAACTAATTCCATTGTTAAAGATTTTTAGACTTGAATAATTTTTATTCGTTTGGTTTTTCAACCTTGCTCACGAGTCTTGTTTTTCTCAATAATGTTCTGTTTTCTCTTTTGTGCATTAGTTTATAAGTGAGTGCATAAATTGCCGGTAATATAAGTAAGGTAAGAATTGTGGATGTAATTAAACCACCTATTACAACCACAGCTAAGGGCTTTTGTGTTTCACTACCAATACCTGTCGAAATTGCTGCCGGCATTAATCCTATCATTGCCATTAATGCCGTCATCACAACTGGTCGTACTCTGGATATTACGCCTTCCCTAATGGCATCATCTAATTGCATTTTATTTTGTAAGTTTTTTTTGAAAACAGAAATTAAGATTACACCATTTTGAATACACACACCAAACAATGCAATAAAACCTATACCTGCACTTATGCTAAAATTAATTCCTGTAATGTGTAAAGCTAATATACCGCCTATTAAAGCAAATGGTACATTTAAAATGGTAAGTGTGGCATCTTTTACATTGCCGTAAGTAATAAATAAAATTAAAAATATTAATAGCAAACAAATAGGTACTACTTTGGCTAAAGTGCTGGATGCTCTTTGTTGATTTTCAAACTCGCCATTCCATGTTATTTTGTAGCCATCACCCAGTTTAATATTTTCGTCTACTTTTTTTTGTGCTTCAGCTATTGTACTTCCTAAATCTCTTCCTCTGATAGAAAACTTTACAGTGATATACCTTTTATTATTATCTCTATAAATGAATGCTGGACCGGTGAGTGTTTTTATATCAGCTATCTCTTTTAACGGCACTTTAGTTCCTGACAAAGAGGGAATCATTAAATTTTCTATTGCTTCTTGTGAAGCTCTAAAATTTTCTTGGTATCGCACCCTAATATCAAACTTTCTTTCTCCTTCGTAAAGCTGGGTAGCAGCCTTACCACCAACCGCCATTTCTATTACACTATTTGCGTCTGCTGTAGCAATTCCATAAATGGCCATTTTGCTTTGATTTAGTTCTATTCTAAATTCTGGTTGTCCTAAATTTCTTATTACCCCCAAATCTTCTACACCACTAATATTTTGTAAAATATGGTAAACTTTGTTTGCGTTTGAATCCAAAACATTAAAATCGTTCCCAAATATTTTTACGGCAAGTGCAGCAGGCACACCAGCCACTGCTTCTGAAACATTATCTCGTATGGGTTGCGAATAGTTAAATCCAATGCCAGGAAATTGCTTAAGTTTTTTATCCATATTATCGGATAATTCATCAATAGAGATCTTTCTCTTCCACTCACTTTGCGGTTTTAAATCCACAGCAATTTGTACATTAAAAAATCCCTTAGGATCTGTACCGTCGTTCGTACGGCCCACTTGCGTTAATGTATGTTTGACCTCATCAAATGATTCAATTACACTGTTTACTTTCGCCGATATACTATCTGCAGCGTCTAAAGATATACTTCGTGGTAGCTCGGCAGTAATCCATAGTGAACCTTCATTTAACTGTGGTAAAAATTCTGTTCCTAAGAATTTTGCAGATAAAAAAGTTAATAACATAAATGCTATAGCAATAAGCACACTTTTCTTTTGGTTTCTATAAACGATGGCAAGTAGGTTACCAACGCCTTTTTCAAAAAATAAGACAATTGGATTATGTTTTTCTTTTACATTCTTTTTTAGTAAAATACTACTTAGCGCAGGCACCAATGTAAGTGTAAACAATAATGCTCCTATAAGTGCAAATCCCAACGTATATGCCAAAGGAGAAAACATTTTGCCTTCCACTTTTTGAAATGCGAATATTGGTATTAAGCAGGTGAGTATAATTATTTTAGAAAAGAAAATTGATTTCCCCATCTCAACGCCGGTAGTTTTAAATAACCCCAGCTTTGCAAGTTTATTAAATTTCTCCATCCCTACCTCTCGGGCTTTATGATCTAATGCTACAAACAAACCTTCTACCATTACAACAGCACCATCAATGATAATCCCAAAATCTATTGCGCCCATACTTAACAGATTTGCATTCATCCCTTTTATGCGCATACATATAAACGCAAACAACAACGAAAGTGGAATGATGATGCTTACTGTAACAGTTGTTCGCCAATCTGCCATAAACAATAGCACAATAAGTGTAACCAATAATATACCTTCTATTAAATTATGAATAACTGTTTCTGTTGCATAATCCATTAAGGTAGTTCTGTCGTAAAAAGGCACAATCTTTACATCTTTTGGTAAGATTTCTTTATTTAATTCCGTAATTTTTTCATGCAATTTTTCTAAAACCTGTGTAGGATTTTCTCCCTTGCGCATTACCACTATTCCCTCAATTTGATTTGGCTTGTCGTCTTTGGCTACAGTGCCCATCTGTGGTTTGCTTGCTTCTACAACAGTAGCTACATTGCCTACTAAAAGTGGGACTCCATTATTAAGGTTAATAAGAATATTTTTTATTTCATTGATATCGTTCAACACACCAATACCTCTTACTACATAAGCCTGCCCATTTTTTTTAATTACATCTCCGCCTACATTTAAATTGCTTTTTTGCACTGCACTATAAACATCTAATGACGATAAATTATATTTTACAAGCAAATCCGGATTTACACTTATTTCAAAAACTTTTTCTTCGCCACCAAAACTGTTTACATCTGCAATGCCGGGCACGCTTTTAAATTGTTTATCCAATACCCAATCCTGTATGGTGGTTAATTGTCTAATACTGGATATCTTACTTTCTAAAGTGTATCTAAATATTTCTCCGGTAGGACCGTAAGGAGGCTGCACATCAGGTTTTATACCGTCGGGTAAATCTGCGCCAATAATTCTGCTCATTACTTGCTGCCTTGCAAATGCATCATCTACATCGTCGTCAAAAATTATAGTAATAAACGATAATCCAAATGAAGAGTTAGTTCTTAAATTCGCTTTCTTTTGTACAGAATTTAAAACTGTTTCAAGTGGAATAGTTACAAATTTTTCTATTTCTTCAGCACTTCTACCCGGCCATTGTGTTATTATAATGATTTGTGTATTGGTTACATCTGGAAAAGTTTCTATTGGCGTATTCCTGTAGGCAAATATGCCAATACCGGCAATTACAGCCGTTAAGAAAAAAACCATATAACGGTGGCGTAACGAAAAATGAATTATATTTTTAATAAACTTGTTCATGAATATTTTTTAAGAAATGGAGGAAAGTAAAATTATTTTTCTGTCAGTGCTTTAAACAATAAAATTTGATTTCCTGCTATAACTTTGTCTCCTTGCTTTAACCCAGATCTTATATAAGTTTTTTCACCAACTGTTTTTATAATTTCTACTTCCTGTACTTTTAAATCACATTTATTTTTATAAATAATTACATAGTCTTTTCCGTTTTCTGATGTTATCGCTTTTGATGAAATTGATATATTATTTTCTCCCTCCTTATTTGTAATAATAATACTGGTAAACATTTCGGGCTTTAGCATTCCGTTGGTATTGGGAAGCTTCACACGAATCTTCATCACTTTTGTTACAGGGTCAAGTATATTACTTACATCGCTTACTATCCCGGTAAAAACTTTGTCAGGATATGCAAGTGTGGTTACCTGTGCAGCGTACCCTTGTTTTATTTTTGCAATATCTGTTTCATAAACATTTGCAACAACCCATACCTCGCTAACATCGCCCACCGTAAATAAATTATCGTTAGCATCTCCTCTTATAAACCCGCCTTGGTTTATTTTTTTCTCAACTACATAGCCACTTATAGGCGCAGTTATGTTGTACGTTCCATTAGATCGGGTATGCCCACCACCGTTTATAGCAATTTGATTTTTTAATTTGGTAACAGTTGTTGCAGCTTTTGAAAAATTTTCTTTTGCTTCTATCATTTCTCTTTCGCTGGCTATTCCGTTTTTGTACAATGATTGCTGGTTTTCCATTTGCTTTTTTGCAATGGCCATATCATTTCCTGCAGTAGATAAATCGCTGTAATTACCGGATACGTCAGCACTTCTTATTACAGCAAGTGTTTGCCCTTTACGTACTTTATCGCCTACTGAAACATTTACCTGCAAGACTTGTCCGCTGCTAAAAGGATAAACTTTAGAAACCTTCTTATCATCAAAACTTACAGCCCCACTCAGTTTTATCTCGCTACCGGTATTGCTGATCGTTGCTGAATCTATCGTAATTATTTTTGCCATAGAATCCGAAACACAAATCCTTTCATCTACCGGCTGTTCTACTTTTTTTTCTTTACAACTAAAAAAGGTTATGCTGATGATTATTATTATAGCTAAATAATTCTTTAATGTTTTCATGGTTTTATCTTGTGGTAGTTTCGGGTTTATTGATGTCAATACCATAAATGCAAAGCATTATGATTAAAAAAAATAGTGCTATTGTGTATTTGAATATTTTCATCTTTATTGTAGTTTTAATATTTCACTATTAGTGGCGTAATTAATATCTTCAATAGATTTTACCAGATTATTATGTTGCTCCACCAACTTCAGTTTGGTATCTTTATATGCATCTACAAAATCTATAAATTCTAATAAGTTTATTTGTCTTCCTTTATAACTTTTTAGCATATTTTCAAATAAATTATCGTATTTTCTGGAAAAATCTAACTGATCTAAATTATTTACTTGTTTTAAGTAATAGAATTTTGCAGCAACAGTATTTACATCGCTTTCTATTTTACTGTATTGCAAGTTGGCTATTGTTTCCTGTTGTTTGATATTGATTTGAGCTGCTTTGATATTGCCCTGATTTTTATTGAAGATGTTGAGTGGAATAGAAACAGCAAGACCAATATAGTTTGGGTTATAACTACTGCGTTGGTCGTACTCTGTACCTATTGTTACATCTGGTTTCGCCAAGGCTTTTTGATAAATTAAATTATTATTTTGATAATCCAAAGCTGTCTTTGCTAGTTTTGCATCAGGTCTGTTTTCTAATGCAATTTTGATCAAACTATCTATTGAAGGAACAGTTATAGTAGTTAATTCACCAAATTTGTATGATAATTCCGGTAATATAAAACTGCTCTCTTTCTGTTGCAATAATAATTTTATTTCTGCCTGTATGGGGAGTAAAACTGTTTCTACATTTACCAGTTCATTTTGTAAACTAAACAACAAAGCCTTTAAACGTAGATTATCTTTCAATGCTATATTGCCTGCTTTTAATTCTGCATCCATGCCGATGATAAGCGTCTTTAACTCTGTTATTTCGCCATCATAAATTTTTTTTATTTTTAATTGATGATTTATTTCAAACAAGTCATTTCTCAATGTATAACGCAGGTTGCGCATTAAATCATCAAACTGTTCTGAAGCAAGCGTAGTATTATCTGTAGCTAATTGAGCAAGCTTATTTCGCTTGTTTGCAGTGCGTATAAGTTGTGTAAGCTGTATAAAAAAAGTACCTCTATTAAGTTCATGCGCAAAAAACTTACCGTCACCTTTTGGTCCGTCATAAATATTCTGATCAGTACTTAGTATAGGATTGTCCCAGAGTTTAGCCTGTTGTATTAAAGCTTTGTTTGCATCAATATTATATTTTGCAGCCAGCAAAGAAAGGTTCTTTTGCAGGAAGATTTTTTCAGCTTCGGCTAACGAAACTCTGACCGTATCATTAATAATTTGTTGTGCCGCAAGTAATCCCGGAAAAAAAATTAAGATCGCTAAAAAACTACTGATGAAAATTTTTATTTTAAATTGATTTTGCATCTAGACTTATTTGTTTATAACGCAAATTACTATATCAATAATTGTTAAAGCAGGGCGCAGTCGTTAAAGAGGCAAAAGCTATCGGTGAGTATTTTGTTAGGTTGCATTATTAGCAATTAACGATGCTACCAAACTGCTCCAGCCTGTTTGGTGCGATGCTCCAAGCCCTTGTGCAGTATCGCCATTGTAGTATTCGTAAAATAAAATAAGGTTATTGTTTTCGGGTTTTTTATAAAACCAGTTGTCTTCATTTATAACCTGGCGGTTACCATTTTCCGCTATAGTAAAAATTGAAATTATTTTTGCTGATAAGGCATCGGCAATTTGTTTGAAATTAAAAATATTGCCAGAACGTGTTGGATAATCCATTTGTATGGTATCGCCATAAAAATCATATAATTGATACAGTGTTTCGATAATTAAATAATTCATTGGAATCCATACAGGACCACGCCAATTACTGTTACCGCCAAACATGCCGTTATCACTTTCAGCCGGCAGATAACTTATAGAATGAATACCATTTTCTAATTGGACTGTATAAGGATGCTGCTTATGAATTTTTGATAAAGCCCTTATGCCGCCAATAGATAAAAATTCATCCTCATCCAGCATCACAGTTAACAATTGCTTTATTTTTTCTTTTGATACAAGAGATATCAATATGTGACCATTTTCGCACACCTGCTCCGAAGGCAAAAATTTATTATTTTTTTCGTTGTATTGTTTAACATAGTCCATTCGCTTTTTAAAGTCCGGTAACTTTTCTATATATTCTTTTCGAATAATTACAGCATTAAACAATACACTCAAACCCACAATAGAGCGTACTTTTAATGGTGTACTATTCCCATCAGAATAATGCAGTCTGTCGTAAAAAAAATTGTCTTCACTATCCCATAATTGCTGGTTAAGTGATTCAGCAATTAAAACAAAGTGTTCATAAAATTTAGTAACAACATCTTCAAAACTATTGTCATATTGGGCAATCTCTAAGGCCATGTCCATCATGTTGAGTGCGTACATACCCATCCAAGCGGTGGCATCAACCTGTTCCAGCGTTGCACCGTATGGTAAACTGCTGCGATCAATCACACCAATATTATCTAACCCTAAAAAGCCACCGCTAAAAATATTGTTTTCATTTTCATCTTCCCTGTTTGCCCACCATGTGAAATTAATCATGAGTTTTTGAAAGATGCGTTTCAGAAAATTTGTATCTGCATTGCCATATATTTCTTTCTCTGTTTTATAAACCTGCAATGCAGCCCACGCCTGTACCGGAGGATTAACGTCACTAAAATTCCATTCGTATGCTGGTATCTGTCCAGCAGGGCTCATATACCATTCTCTGCACAGTAATATCAATTGATTTTTTGCAAACACAGGGTCAATCATCGCAAGCGGAATACAATGAAAACACAAATCCCATGCAGCAAACCACGGATACTCCCATTTATCCGGCATGGTCAGTACATCGGCAATTTTTAGATGTTCCCATGTTGCATTTCGTGCCTGTTTTCTTTGCTCAGGCGGTGCAATATTATTATCATCACCATCAAGCCATCTTTCAATATCGTATTGGTAAAATTGTTTGCTCCATAATAAACCTGCAAAAGCCTGCCGTTGAATATTAGCAACATCTTCACCAATATTTTGAGGAAGCAACGCTTTGTAAAATTCATTTGCCTCATTTTTCCTTTGAGTAAAAACTGCATTAAAACTTTCATCAAATGGATGCTCCATTTGGCAATTACAAAGCCGTACTATTATTTTTTGAGATTGCCCGCCAGCTATTTTTAAACGATATAAAGGTGCAAACTTGGTACCTGTTGGGTTATTCTGCAATTGCTTAAATAATTCCTCATCGCTGTTTACAATTGCAGTATGAAAAGCATCTTTTACAAATGGCGAGGAGTTGGCATAACCGAATATTTTTTCAGTGTTGGTTTCATTTTCTGTCATTAAAGTTTCTGAAGTAGACTCATAATAAAAGTAATAACTGCCCAATCTTTCATGTGTTATTTTTATTGCATTATCAGCAATCAATTTTTGTAAAGTTGGTTTTTCAGTTACATCTCCAAACTGCCAGCGGTTGCGAAACCAAAGTGTTGGCAACAAAACTATTTCCGATTCTTCATCTGCCCGGTTGGTTATTTTAATTTCAACACATATATCTGCAGCATTATTTTTTGCATATTTTACACTTACGTCAAAATAGTTGTTATCATTAAATATTCCTGTGTCCAGTAATTCGTATTCTGTTTCTGTTTTTGTTCTGTTCCTGTTTGTTTCAATTAATTTTTTGTAGGGAAATGCAGCATGCGGATACTTGTATAAATATTTCATGTAAGCATGAGTAGGTATATTATCGAGATAATAATATAACTCTTTTACATCTTCCCCATGATTACCTTCTGCATTCGTTAATCCAAATAACCTTTCTTTTAATATTTCATCTTTACCGTTCCATAAAGAAATTGAAAAGCACAAATTTTGGTGCATATCACTAATACCTGCAATGCCATCTTCACCCCATCTGTACACTCTGCTTCGTGATTGGTCGTGTGTAAAATAATTCCATGCATCTCCATTGGCACTGTAATCTTCCCGTACAGTACCCCATTGCCTTTCACTTAAATATGGGCCCCAATTTTCCAGTGGTACGTCTTTGGTTGAATTTTGCTGAAGACGCAGGTATTCTGCTGTATTTTTTATTGGGTGATCCATATTGTTAAAAAGTCATCAAAATTAAAATGTGCTATTTAAATTAACGTAATATCTATTTTATGTGTACAATAATTATTATAAACTTATATACTGATGCAAAAAAATGATTTTTTTAAAATAAAAAAAATACAAACATCAGTTATTTTAAAATTTAAGAGCAACAATGCAGCAGGAAAAATATAAAACTATCCTCCGGTAGCAAAGCCTTCAAACAC
>JAYVVD010000329.1:0-2174 GCA_043787295.1 Ferruginibacter sp.
GCACTTTTGCCGCAGGCACCTACAAAAAACAATAATGTAATACCTGTAATATCTACAGTAGATAGTTTAGCAAGACTTGCTGCTGAAAAAACCTGGTCATAACTAACTGTTCCAACTTTAGATATTAACCAAAAAAGACCCAGTAAGAAACCAAGGTCACCTATGCGGTTCATAATAAATGCCTTGTTTGCAGCATTGGTATTATCATTGTTTATAAACCAGTAACCAATTAGTAAATAAGAGCAAAGACCCACACCTTCCCAACCAAAAAACATGATTACATAATTGCCACCCATTACCAATAAAAGCATGGAGAAAACAAATAGATTTAGATAAGAAAAATATTTTGCAAAGTCTTTTGAATCTTCTTCATGCATGTAAGATGTTGAGTAAACATGAATAAGAAAACCAACACCAGTAATTACTAAAAGGAATAAAGTAGAAAGCTGGTCAATTTTAAATTCGAAAGGCACTGTTAGCGTTTCAATTTTGAACAAATTGAAATAATGACCAACATGGGTATTTCCTGCTTTTACCTGAAAGAAAACAAAAACACTTAATGCAAATGAACCTAGTATAGCGGCGCTTGCAATAAAACCCGATGCACCCTTTGACAAATTATTTCTAAATAAACCTGTGATTAGAAACCCCACCAAAGGCAGCAAAGGTATAAGCCATACTATTTGTAAAACATTGTTCATATTTGTAAGAAGACCACGGACGACAGACGACGGACTATGGTTGGTTTATAAAAGCTTGTAGCTTCTGTTTAAAATCTTGTTGTCTATATTTTATTATAATTATGTTTTTATTTCTTTTCTAAGTTTATTAAAGACTTGAAACTTTGCAAACGACTGTGGTCAGTTGTCTGTCGTCCGTTCCCTAATTCTTCAATCTATTTAAAAAATTAACATCAATACTATGTGTATTTCTGTACAGCATTACTATTATTGAAAGCCCTACACTTACTTCTGCGGCGGCAACAATCATTATAAAAAAAACAAAAATCTGTGCATCGCTTGCAAATGTTGGTAATGCTTTAGCTGCTGTGCTTGCAGCATGCATATTTGAAAAAGCAACAAGCAACAAATTAACTGCATTTAACATCACCTCCACACACATAAAAACAATAATCGCATTTCTACGGGTAAGAACTCCTACAATACCAATTGTAAAAAGTGTAAGTGATAATGCTATGTAAGCTTTGATATCCATTTAAATATTTTTGCACTCATCAACCTTTAATAAAGACTGACTTATTTTATTTAGATTTTATTGGGTCTACAGTTTTACATAAACTGCCATTCCAACACCGTGCGATGCAGCACCAATGCCAAAAACATCTTTTACTTTTTTCCTTACCACTCCGTTAAATATATCAACAGCTTTGTAAGAAGCTTTTTTTGTAAGAATTTTTGTTACAACGCCGGTTACTATTGATGTAATGGCAGGCGTTAATAATTGTCTTACAGTTTTGTTATCAAATTTTTCTGTACCGGCAATTCCCCGAATGGTGCTATAAGCGGTAACAGCAGCACCAACGCCTCCAAGTATTTTATAAACCACTAACCCAGTTTTATAAGTTTTATAAAGTTTGGTTACATCCTGCACACCTTTGCTGTTAAAAATATTACCAAGCACTTCAATTCCCTTTAATTTTTCACCCAACAAACCAACTTTATTTATTTGCAACTGGCCTAATGAAAAAACGGGACTAAAACCTTTTCGTACAGTAAGCAATTCTTTTTTACCAAGTAATTCTGTAACCTTACCAAGAACATCTTCTATTTTGATTTGTGCATCTACGCTACCCGCAAAAGCAAAAAAAGCAATAAATAAAATGATTAAAATCTTTTTCATATAATTTATTCAAACTAACTAAATCAACATGTTAACTAGTCTTTTTTTCCAATAACAACTGCACCAACCATTGCACTTAAAAACAACACACTGCTTATTTCAAAAGGCAACACATAATCTGTAAATAATACCTTACCCAATGTTTTTATCAAGCCGGCATTTCCAGCCGCAAGCATTACAGGGTGTTTTTCTTTCATCGCCATAAAGGCTGACAATAACACTAGCAATAAACTGCCACCGGATATAATTGCAATAAATTGTAACCTATAGTTTTTTGCAGGTTCGCTTTCTGCATTTAAGTTCATCAACATCAC
>JAYVVD010000330.1:0-2559 GCA_043787295.1 Ferruginibacter sp.
CGGTAAAACTCACTTAATATTCTTCCACATATAAACATCAGTTTGCGGCGTATTACCAATTGGAAAATCGTGGGTATGAGCTGTTTTTACAAAACCATATTTACCATAAAATTTTTGTGCCCGCAGGTTATGTTCCCACACACCTAAAAATACATTATCATAACCCTGGCTTATTGCATGGTCTAAATAAAATTGCAGTATTTGTTGCGCTATTCCTTTTCCATAAAAATCTTCTAAAACATAAAGCCGTTTTAATTCCAAAGCTGCACTTCCTTTTATTTCATCAAAATCTTCCGAACCATTACTAAATAAAATATACCCAACAATTTCTCCCTCTATTTCTGCAAAAAAATATTCCATGGATGCATCTGCTACTTCTTTAGCCAGCGTATTTTCATTGTAATATCTTTCCAGAAAATCATTCATATCTTCTTCTGTACAGGTACCTCTAAAAGTATCGTAGAAAGTTTTCTTAGCTATAAAAGAAAGCGCAGGCACATCGGGTAATGTAATCCTGCGCATATTTATTTCATACATTATTACCAGTTAAATTCAATTAAATTATTCATCCTGTCCACATCTGCCATTCTTTGAGATGGATCTATTTCTACCTTTTTATAATCCGTCAATCTTGTCTTTAATTGAAGCGTGTATGTGGGATGAGTCCAGCGCCATTCATCCTCTATAATTATTTTATCTGTTCCATCTTCTTTTTTTGCAGCAAACATTAAGTTTAAGGGAATCGTATGCATTTCTGTTGTACCATCTTTTTTTGTAAGCACAACATCTATCGGCATAGGTATTTGTCCAATTCTCTTTAAACGAATATTTGATACGCCATTTTCTTCCCACAAACTATCAATACCGTAATCAATTTTCTTTGTGGTATTAATCCACCATTCTTTGTACCAGTCAAGCTGCATGCCACTTACGTCCTGTGCTACCTGTATAAAATCATTTGCATTTGGGTGTTTAAAGCGCCAGCGATTGTAATATTCAATCAATATTTTATTACGTGTTTGTTCTCCAACAATGTACCCAAGTTGTGTCATAAAAACACAACCTTTGGAGTAAGCGTCAATACTGTATGCATAGTTTGAATTATAATGATCAGCATGTGTAGTCATTGGTTCTTCCACTTTGCTTTGAGCAAGGTTAAAATAAGAGTCATAGCTTCCTGCATGATGCAAAGGGAGTTTTGCTCCAACAGAATCAAGATAACGCATTGCTCCGGGTTTGTTACCAGCTCTTACTCTACGCACTTTTTCTGTATAATAATCATCCACTAATTGAGAAGAGTATTCTGTAAAACCTTCGTCCATCCAAGCATACATGCTTTCGTTTGTGCCCAACATCATTTGGTACCAGCTGTGCATCCATTCATGAAAAACTGTACCCAGCCCTGGTCCATTAATTAATGTAGCCATCGGGTACTCCATGCCACCATCGCCTCCATGTATAAATGAATATTGCGGGTAAGGATATTTGCCAAAGTTTTTTTCCATAAAGGGCAGCACTGCCACAGCAGCATCTGCCACTTCTTTCCATGCTGTATCATTTGCAGGTGCATTTTCTTTGTAATTATAAATAACGTGCAAAGTAGTTCCACCATTTGGCATTTGCCTTACAAGGTGCACATATTCAGGATCTGCAGCCCAAACAAAATCATGTATATTTTTTCCAACAAAATGCCAGGTTCTTTTTGCAGATGCAATTGTTTTTAATTCTGTACCAGGTTTATCATATCCCCAACCAACTTCATTTGCATTTACAAGTATGCCGGTACCACCCAATTTATATTCCTTGTCAATATTTATTGTAACATCATAATCGCCCCACACACCATAAAATTCACGGGCAACATAAGGTGTTGGGTGCCAGCCTTCATAATCGTACTCACACATTTTTGGATACCATTGGCTCATACTCAAACGTACGCCGGTTGTAGGGTTGTCACGCCCACTCCTACGAACCTGTAGAGGAACCTGCGCTTCAAATTCCATTTCAAAAACAACTTTTGTTTTTGGTAGAATTACTTTTGTAAGGTTAACTTCTAAAATGGTTTCGTGGTATTTAAATGGTTGCGGTACACCATTCATTTTAAGTGAAATAATTTTTTGATAACCAATTTCATCTTCCTTTAATTTTAAAATTCTATCACGCACTCGTGGATCCCAGTCTGCACGACCATTGTTTAAAATTTTGCCAAGCTCTCTGCTGCGCACATCCATACTGCTGTTTGGCTTAAACGCATTAAAATACAAATGGTAAAAAACTTTGTTCAAACTTTTATCGCTGTTATTGCTATACTCTAATGTTTGCCTGCCTTTAAACTGGTTTTTGGCAGCATCCATATCAATATTCATTTTGTAGCTTACTCTTTGTTGCCAGCGGTTTTCCGGTTGTGCACAAATGCTAAGTGTAGTAAGTGTACACAGCAGCATCCAAATAACTCTTATCATGTAGGTGGTTTTTAAAAAAGGTAAATTTCGGTAAAAGGGATGAGGGTTACAATTAAAACCTTTCAAATATTTTTATAGTCAAAAAAATTGGGCGTGT
>JAYVVD010000331.1:0-3312 GCA_043787295.1 Ferruginibacter sp.
TACACCTGTTCAGAAAAATAATGGATTGCGTTGGGATGTGTTGGTAAACTGGTCAACGTACAAAGAAGTTTACAAAGAATTGCCTACATCTTTTGAAAATTATCAGTTCAAACAAGGCGATAGAGTTGATAAATTATTTGCAAAAGTAACCGCTAAAACAGCTGATGGGCAGGTGATAAACAACAGCGCAGGCTACCCTGTTTATTTACCAAAAGATCAATACGTAGGTAATGGAGATGTAAAATGGAGTTGGGCAATTAATAATAAAATAAGTTACAAAACATTGAGTCTTTCGTTTCAGTTTGACGGGAAAGTTGGTGGCATTGTGCAGGATAGGGTATTAAGAAAATCAATGGAATCAGGCAGTAATATATTGACAAACCAGGGTGCTATTGCAACAGCCAGAGAATATGAATTCCGTCATTACAACGATGCAGGTTTTGCGGGTTCTTACATTGGTACAGGCGTTCAGATCAGCAATGGTGCTACCATTCAATACGATCCTATTACCGGTGTAATAACAAATATGAAAGATTTGCAGTTTCAGCCAAATACTTCTAAGGCTAAATATATTCAGGATTATGTACAGAGTTTTTTCAACAATTTTGAAAATACTTCGGTTGCCAAAACATATGCAAAATTGAGAGAAGTAGTTTTAACTTATTCACTTCCTACTAAATTTTTGGGAAATAAAACTTTTATAAATAAAATAGATGTTTCATTAGTTGGAAGAAATCTACTTTACTTTTTCCCTTCAAAATTTCATGATATAGATGTGGATCAATATTCAGGCAGAAATATATATAATAGCAACAGTCGTGAACCTAATTTACAAACACCTACTACCAGAAGTTATGGAGTAAATATCAACGTAGTTTTTTAAAAATATCAATTATTCTAAAAATAAAGAAAATGAAAAATATTAAAAATCATCTTTTACTTCTTCTGTCTGTTTTAATAATAACATCAGGTTGTAAGAAACAATTTGAAGAATACAATGCTAACACAAATCAACCAACTTCAGTTCCGGCCTACTTATTATTGCGCCAGATAGAAAATGATTTAGCAGTGCAGCCGGGTGGCGATGAAGATAAATTTTGCCAATACACACTCTCATCCTATACTTATTATGGTAACAATGAATATTGGACGGGTGAAGCAGATTTAAATTATGGAACCTTGCGCAATGTAATTGCAATGGAAAATGAAGCTAAAAAAGCATCCGGTTCTGATAACAATCCATACAGTGCATTGGGTAAATTTTTCAGAGCATATTTCTTCGTAAAAATGACAATGAAAGTCGGTGATTTACCTATGACTGCCGCATTGAAAGGATTGGATAATACTACGCCAAAATATGATTCTCAAAAAGAAATATTTAAGCAATCATTACAATGGTTAGATGAATCAAATGCGCAATTGACAACCTTAATCAATTCCGCTAACACCTCTTTGTTGGGTGATATATATTTTCTTGAAAGAGCAAATAATGGTAAAAGTTCTATTGAGACATTGAGGCAATGGCAAAAAGTAGTAAATACTTTTAAACTAAGACTCTTAATTAATTTGAGTAAAAAAGAAAACGATACTGATTTAAATATCAAACAGAAATTTTCAGCCACGCTTTCAAATCCGGCGCAGTATCCAATAATGAATGATCTCTCAGATAATTTGGAATTCGTTTACAACAACACCTACAATAAATATCCAAATAATAAAGATAATTATGGTAATGATGCTTTGCGTTTATGTGTTGCTGCTACCTGGTTAAATACTTTGGCGGGTTTAAATGATTTAAGGGCAATGAAGGTTGCAGAACCGGCACGTGGCTTAGGCTTTTCTGATACTTCTTTTAAAAGTTTTGTAGGCGCCAGTAATGGTGAAGATGTAGGTGCAATGGGTGGGAAAGTAATTGCTGGAAAATATTCAACTATTGGGCGTAAAAGATATTATGAAGGTTACACTGCAGAAAATACATTTATCATTGGCTACCCTGAAATGTGTTTAAATATTGCTGAAGCAATAAACAGGGGTTGGGCTACAGGTAATGCAAATGATTGGTACCAAAAAGGCGTAAAGGCAATGTTTACTTTCTATGGAATTGTGGATGGTAACAATACCGTAAATTTTCTTACAACTTCAGCACCCGGAGCTTATACTAATTACACAGTAAACTTTAGTTACGCAACCTATTTTGCGCAAACAACTGTACGTTATGCAGGCGACAATGAAATAGGGCTTTACCAAATACTTACTCAAAAATATTTAAGTATGGCCCGTAACTCAGGTATGGAGCCTTATAACCAATGGCGGAGAACAGGTGTACCGACTTTTTTAACCGGTGCGGGCACAGGTAATAGTGGTGTTATACCATTAAGATATTTGTATCCGGCAAATGAAAGGCAGACGAATGCTGTAAATCTTACCAATGCATTGCAAAGCCAATACGGAGGTAACGATAATATAAATTCAAAAATGTGGGTTATTAAATAGCGCCACTTATTAAATATAAATTTTAGGTCAATGAAGTTTCTAAAAAACAACATTGACCTTTTTAAATGATTTTCCAAAATGAACAAGCAAATCTTAATAACTGCACTGAGTTTATTTATCGCATTAAATATTTTTGCACAACAAAAAACTGAAAACTTAGTAATAGTAACACTTGATGGCATGCGCTGGCAGGAAGTTTTTTCCGGTGCTGATACGACCATTTTAAAAATTAAAAAATTTACAAAAGACAGTTCAGGAACGAGCAACAGTTTTGCGGCAATCGATGCGGAACAAAGAAGGCAAAGATTGTTTCCTTTTTTATGGAATACGGTTGCAAAACAGGGTCAGTTGTATGGCAACCGATGGGTAAATAATAAAGTAGACAATGCAAATAAGTATAAATTCTCATACCCCGGATATAATGAAATTTTCACCGGTAATGCTGATACCCTGGTAAACAGCAATGATAAAATATGGAATAAAAATACCAATGTACTTGAGTTTATAAATAAGCAAAAACAGTATGAAAACAAAGTAGCAGTTTTTGCTACTTGGGATGTGTTTCCGTATATATTTAACAGCAAAAGAAATGGGCTTTATGTAAATGCAGATGTGGATACCTTAAAATTTAAAAATCCGAATTTGCAACTTATAAACGACATGCAATTCTTAACCACAAAGCCCATTGACGTACGACTGGATGTATTCACCTATTTTGCTGCAAGAGAATATATGAAAGTGTACAAGCCAAAAGTGTTGTACATAGCTTTTGATGAAACAGATGATTTTGCACATTCAGGAGAGTATGACCAATATTTA
>JAYVVD010000332.1:0-2674 GCA_043787295.1 Ferruginibacter sp.
CTGATGAGGAGAGCTCAGGAAAACAGTTCCGTATCAGGACAAATGGGAAGAGAACTGGCTTTAATAAAAAAGGAAACCAACAGAAGAAAAAGTATCAGAAATAAAATTACTGAAGCTTCATAATTTTATTTTCTATCAATGCAAATACTGATTCATCTAAGTTTGGTTTAATAGCAAAAGTTCCTGTAAACTTTCCAAACGCCGGTAGCACAGCATATTTTTTGGCGAAATAGAAGCAGGGTAAATTCACGGATTGTTTTGCAATACCACGCATAAAAACTGAAGGATGAATATGTCCGCTAAAACAGTAATCGTCCTCCTTTTCCTCACACTCATTTATATCATGTGTAAAAGAAAAATTACGAATTGATAGATGTTTGTTATGCAATTCAATTTCGGCATTTTTGTACCATTCATTTTTTAAAATATCGTGGTTGCCTTTTATTAAATGTATATCAACGCTGATGATATCTTTCCGCCATTTTAAAAAAAGTTCATGCTCTTTGTTCATACTGCTGTGAAAAAGATCGCCAACTATGATCAATTTTTTTGCACTGAACAGATGAATTTCATTTAATAGTCGAAACAAATCTTCTTTATACAAATTTTGCGGAATGGCAATACCACTTTTACGAAAATGGCCACTTTTGCCAAGATGAAGATCTGATAAAATAAGTGTTTTCTCCTCTTCCCAAAATACCGTTCGTTGTGCGGAAATTAAAAAATGTTCATTTAAAATTGAGTGGGAAAGAAAGGGCTGCATCAGCTTTCAAAGATACTACCATTTATCATTTTTATTAAAACAGGTTTTGTTATGTTTATGCAGTTCGTTAATTTGTACATCTAAACTACTCAACTATGACAGAAACAAATTTTACAACAGACTCAGAAAATTTTAATGAATTTCAAACCCAACCTTTGCCTCGTGGTCTTAATGTATTAACTATTCTTACATTTATTGGTTGTGCAATCGGTGCTATTTTTACTTTAGCCACGCCATGGCTTATGAAATTTTCGCTTACTATGATAAACAAAGCTTCCGAAACCGGTACCGATTTAACGCCCAAGCAAGTTACAGATATGGAAGCTTCCAGAAAAGTGATTGAATTAACACAAACTAATATGATTCCTTTACTGCTTGTTGGTTCAGCAGGAATTATTCTATGTTTCATCGGTGCATTAATGATGCGTAAACTAAAAAAAGACGGATTTTGGATATATGTTTCAGGGCAAGTGTTGCCTATTATTGGCAACTTTGCACTAATGGGAATGGCCCAGTTTACTGGTGTTACAAGCTATTTAATGTTCTTAATACCTGTAGTGTTTATCATCTTATATTCCATGCAGCGAAAATATTTGGTAAAATAAAATAAATAAAAAACGCCGAAAATTTTCGGCGTTTTTTATTGCTTAATTAATAATAACTTAATGGTTAACAAAACTGTTTTTTATTTTTTCTGTAAAATCTGTTTCTATCATCCTTACTGCAATTTTTATCATATTTTTAAAAGCAACATCACTGCTAATGCCGTGCCCAATAATAACGGGCTTAGCTACTCCTAATACAGGTACGCCACCATAAGTTTCAAAATTAAAACGTTCAAAATGTTTATCGTTTATATTGCGGCGTTTTACAAGATCATACACACTTTCTGCAAGTTTTAAAACTACATTTCCGGTAAATCCTTCACATACCATTACATCAGCTTTATCGAGTAAAATATCTCTTCCCTCAATATTTCCAATAAAATTTATTTGCTTGTTTTCTTTAAGCAGAGAATAACTTGCCTGTGCAAGTATATTTCCTTTTCCTTCTTCTTCCCCTAAATTTATAAGGCCGGTTTTCGGATTTTCTATTTTTAAAATATGCTCGGCAAACAGGGTACCCAATACCGCAAATTGGTTTAAGTTCTCCGGCTTACAATCTGCGTTTAAGCCCACATCAACCATTAACCCTAATGAACCATTTTCTCTTGGAATATAAGCTCCAATAGTTGGCCTTAAAATACCTTCAATTGTTTTTATGCTGAAAAGTGCACCAATCATCATGGCACCTGTATTGCCTGCACTTATAAAAGCATCAATTTTTGCGGTAGCAAGTAATTGAAAACCTACAGCTATGGAACTTTGCGGTTTTTCTTTTAATGCTTTTGTGGGGTGTTCGTGCATTTCAATTACCTGTGCGGCATGCAGAATTGTATACAAATGCACAGGTAAGGGGTGTAACAGTATTACATTTTTAATTTCTTCTTTATTGCCAATAAGAACCAGCTTCACCGCGTCGGAACTATCGGCAAAAAATGCTGCCGCTCCTTTCACTGCTTCTATAGGGGCAAAGTCGCCACCCATCATATCGAGCCCTACTATGATCATTGGTAAGAAAATTTAAAAATTAAAAATTCCAAAATCAAACCTGAGATTAAGCAAGCCGACTCTGGAATAAAAGATTTTTTAAGTGAAATTATACCGCTCTCAATGGTGCTTTTTCTGACACCAATTTACCTTTGTAATATAATTTACCTTCGCTTACGTGTGCACGGTGGCGTACATGAGTTTCGCCTGTAGTGCTGTCTACGCTAAGTGTAGGTTCTGTAGCCTTGTAGTGCGTTCTTCTTTTTGCACTGCGTTGCTGACTATGGCGCCTTTTTGGATTTGGCATGACTTGTTTTTTTTA
>JAYVVD010000333.1:0-7541 GCA_043787295.1 Ferruginibacter sp.
ATCCTTAAAAAACATAAAGGCCGAAACCCCATTTACTACAATGCCGATTGCTGCAATAATGGCGATAGTAATTCCCGGAATGGGCTGAGGATTTCTAAATCTGAAAATTGCTTCATAGCCTATTGCCCCGATAGAGATTAGCAATATAACCGCATTAAGCAATGATATTAAAACAGAAGCTTTTTTACGGCCGTATGTATATTTTTCGGTTGATTTGGATTTGGATAATTTAAAAGCAACCATTGCCAAAGCCAAACCTGCAACGTCTAAAAAATTATGCCCGGCATCAGAGAGCAGGGAAAGGGAATGTATTCTCAAACCTATAATAATTTGAATTACAACGTATGAAAAATTGAGTACAATACCAATAATGAAAGCCTTGTTTAAATTTGTAATAACAGGTACATGATTATGGTTGTGTCCTGCATGATTTTCTTCTGATTGATTTTTTTCCGCCATTGGATTTCATATTTTTAAGAGAGATTAATATTTATTTTACATTGCTTGAATAAACCTATTCTTCCGGTTGGTGATATCTTATCATTCATAACCCACTAACCATACCAAACGCAAAAGTCTGCATCTATTGATAACCCTTTGCCTGCAACTGAAATAACTCTGCATATTTCCCATTTTGTTTTAATAATTCTTGATGGTTTCCCATTTCCAAAAGCTCTCCTTTTTCTAAAACTAATATTCGATCAGCCATGCGAACGGTTGAGAACCTATGTGAGATGATAACAGATGTTCTTCCTTTAGTTAGCTCCACGAATCGTTGAAAAACTTCATACTCAGCTCTTGCATCAAGCGCAGCAGTAGGCTCATCTAAAATCATTAATTGAGCATCTCTCATGTATGCCCTTGCCAATGCAATTTTTTGCCACTGCCCACCTGATAATTCAACGCCTTCATTAAAGCGTCGTCCTAATTGCTGATCATAATTATTTTGGAATTTTTCAATAAATATATTTGCAAGGCTTTGTTCAGCTGAACTCCTTATCAGATCACGATTTTCTTTTTCAATTATATTTCCGGCTGCAATATTTTGAGCAATCGTCATTTGGTAGCGCAGATAATCCTGAAAAATAATTCCAATTTGCATTCTCAAATCATTAATATCATATTCTCGCAAGTCAAAGCCATCTAACAAAATCCGCCCTTCGGTGGGTTCGTATAATCTTGCTAATAATTTTACAAGCGTTGTTTTTCCTGCACCATTTTCTCCAACCAAGGCAAGTTTTTCTCCCACCTTCAGCGTAAAGTTTAGATGACGGTTTGCCCAATTTTCTGAATTAATATATTTATACCCAACATTCTCAAATGTGAAACCGTGCTGTACAGGATGAGGAAAAATTTTTGGTGTTGCAGATGTTATAATTTGGGATTTTATCTCGAAGAACTCAAAGAAATCACTCAAATACATTGCACCCTGTGAGATTCCGGTAAAACGATTTAAAATGCCTTCCAATAAAGTTCTTAATTGCCTGAAAGAACCTGCAAGAAAAGTAAGATCGCCAATGGTTATTTTACCATTCACCGCTTTGTATATAATGTACACATAAGCTGAATAATAGCCTATAGATCCTAACACTGAAAAGACACTTCCCCAAACAGAACGGCGAATAATTAAAATACGGTTTGCATTGTAAAACTTATTTGAAAGTTCACGAAAACGGGTAACTATAAAATTGGATAAATTAAAAATCTTTACTTCTTTAGCAGTTTCATCACTTGCTCCTAAAAACCTTACATAATCCAACTCTCTGCGTTCCGGAGTCTGCCTTCGGTTAAGCGAATAACTTTGATCATTAAAATATGCTTCTCCAAGAAAAGCAGGTATAATAGCCACTAAAAGGATTAAGATTAGCCAAGGATTAAATACCATTAAGCCTGCTGCTAAAAAGCCCATAGTTATTAAATCCTGCAACTGGCTTAGTACCTGTGAAAGCAATACAGTTCGTCCTACAGTTTGTTGCCTTGCACGTTCCATCTTATCATAAAAGGCGGAGTTTTCAAACTGGTCCAAGTCTAATGTTGCAGCATGTTCAATTATTTTTACTGAAGTATGATTTGAAAATAAATCTCCCAATAAACTATCCATTAAAGTGATAGACCTGTTTAATACATCCGATAAAATTGCCAATCCAAATTCAATGGCAACCAGCTTCCACAAAAGATTTGAAGATATACTTTGTTTACCGTGGCTTATTTGAAGAACCTGGTCAATAATAAGTTTACCAACATATAAAATAGCAACAGGTGTTGCAGATTTTAAAATACGAAGTGCAGCATTGGCAATGGTGAGCGATGGGCTTGTTTGCCATACCAATTTAAAAAAACGAGGAAGGTTACGCAATGCTGAAAATCTATCTTTGAGTTTGACATTTTTCATGTTCAAATGATCATTTATTTTATACTAACAAAATTTCAAGTGCAATAATTAATACCGCTTTTCTTTTAACTTATCCACTTGTACCGGTTCTACATCATTGCCATCAGTAGCTACAACAGTATTTTTCCACCTGAATAAGTTAGCCAAAAATAAGATGATGCTCCACCGTTTTCAATCCGCAGTCCTATTTTTATTTCCTGTAGCTCCTTTGAGCCCTGAAAAAGGGTTCCAAAAGTTTTGATTTTTAGCGTTTATTAAAACTTGTCATAATACAAATCACTTACATCCATTGCATTCATACGCATCCATTCGTTGATGAGTTTGATTTTGCAGCGGCTACACACCATATTTTTAATGTAGAGTTTCATAAATGAAGTCTTTGATTACACAGGTATTATAAGTAAGTATCTACCAATCCCCTGACCGCCATTTTACTTGGGGAAGATTTTATTTGCACAGGAAAGACCTATTCCGTTTCCTTTTTATCTTTGCGCTTTCCTGTAATTTTATTTACTTCCTTCTCAAAGTCACTTTCAAAATTCTTATCCTGTACTATACGGAATTTCTCATATTCTTTTTCTGCTAACCTTTTGCTACATCATGGCGTACTTTGCCCGCATGTTGTAGAATTTCGTATTCATTAAATACAAGGAATGCATCCAATTTTTGTATCCAATCTGCCATTTTCATTGGTATCTGTTTAGCTGCCTGTAATTCAGCATAATCTAAATACATCACTACTACACGCTCCAACTCCCTTTATTATAATCTATACTGCACTGCTCATATATTTCAGTAACTTTAAGATAGAAGCGTCTTTCACTTGCACGTATTTCTCTAATGCGCTCTAAAAGTTCCTCAAAATAATCCTGACCAAACTTTTTGCCCTGTTTAAGTCTTGCATCATCTAATACAAAGCCTTTAATAATAAATTCCCGCAATGTTTTGGTGGCCCATATACAAAACTGAGTAGCCTGAAAACTGTTTACTCTATACCCAACTGCAATAATTGCATCTAAACTATAAAAATTTGTGATATAATTTTTACCATATGCCGCAGATGTCCGGATTTTCCTGATAACTGAATCTTCCTTTAGCTCATTGGTTTTAAATATATTGGTTAAATGCTCAGTAATAGTGCGTACATCTACACCAAACAGTTCTGACATTTTTTTTGACTAAGCCCAAATGTTTCACCGGAAAAGAATACTTCAATATTTATCTGACTATCCGGTGTGGTGTAAAATATAATATCGTTCGTTTGTGGATTTTGTTCTTTGCTCATTAGTTTTCTTTTACTTGATCTTTTTTCTTTTTTGATTTTTTTGCTGTCGGAAACATGCCACTGGTATATTTGTCGTACAATTCAAACAAAAAAATCTATGCGCTTTGTTTCGTTAGGGAAGGGCTGCGAACGGTAACAAAGATCAACTGCCTTGTCTAATGCCTGATGCGCTTTTACCAATACCGGTGGCATTGTGTTAGGGTCATACAGATCTGCAAGGCTTGCATTTGGGAATTGTAACCTTGCATCTAAAACTCCCTGTGCTGCAGCTTCGACTATAGCTTTTTGTTTGTTGGTAGGGTTTTCGGGCCAAGGGTAGTTGTTGTAAACAATAGTATTAGAATAACTGTAATCACTTTTCAATCGGCCACATTTACTTCTCATCCACACCATTTGCATCATAGATGTTGGTATGCCAAAATGATATAAAGTTGCGTTAGGGAGATTAAACAGTTTGTCACCACAAATAATATTTTCAGAGCAAAAGCCTATTGGGACAGAAGACACTTTTGGTATCGCTAGATAATCAGAATTAGGCTGCCTTTCTTCACCAAATAAGTAAGGAAATTTTGCAGCCTTCAATGTCTGCACTCTTTTACTTTTATTTCTAAAGGCTTTTACGTTTTCAACTCTCTCATAAATATCTGGGAAATTCTTTAATTCACTTAATTCAACATCTTTTAACCAAATACAGTAGCGAGGAATATTATTTATAAATTCTCTTGCCATCAAGAATGGTCTTATGAAATTAATCGCATCAGGATATTTCACAAGAAGCTTATCTCGATCTTCTTGATTTAACAGAAGATTGCCATCATCAATTGCATCGCTACCTCTGCAAATCGAAGGCACTTTGCATATTGGAGAGCTTCTTTTCTTTATAAAAATATTCTTTGCATCTACTAAATAAGGATTTATGTTTTTTGCTTTTACTGCATGAGGTTCGCCTTTAATATTTTCATACTGATATATAGTTTTATCGGCAACATCGAAATTGGCAAAGCCAATAATTACAACATGAACGGCTGCATTACCTCTTGCTTCGTTATCCCACTTGAAAGTTCGATGCGCAAAATGGATGTGTAGTTTATATTTATTTATTAAATCATTCCAAAGCATTGCAACCTGTTCACCTTGTGAAATAGAATTTGTTGAAACAAATGCAGCTTTAGTAAGTTTGGTAAAATCTTTCTCTGAAGTTGGATTATAATCATTCATGTATTTTGCGGATTTTGCATACCATGCAGAGACATAGTCCAAAACGCCACCGCCATCAACACCACTAAATATACTTTCCAAATCCTTTTTCTGTTCAACACTTTGCCATGCATATCCAATGAACGGCGGATTACCAAATATGTAATCATACTTTTCATTATCCGGTAACAAACTTTGCCAATCTATTCGTAATGCATTGCCATGTGCAATGGTTGCACTTTTTTTAAGAGGTATACGTTTATAATATTCACCAAATTCAAGGCTTGCCATTTCGTTCATTTGGTGGTCAATCAGCCACATAGCTACCTGTGCAATTTGGCTTGGGAAATCTTCATATTCGATGCCATAGAACTGATCTACATCAACCAAAAAATAATCATTAATACTTGTTACCTGTTGGTTTTTTAAAAGCTGTTTAACGAGCTTCAATTCAAGCAACCGAAGCTCCCGGTAACTTATAATTAAAAAATTACCGCAGCCGCAGGCAGGGTCTAAAAACTTCAATTTACTTATGCGATTGTGAAGTGTTTGTAATGCCCGTTTATCGTTTTTACTTTTTTCAAACTGCGCTTCCAACTCATCCATAAACAAAGGTTTTATAACCTTCATTATGTTCTTTTCACTTGTGTAATGTGCGCCAAGGTTTCTTCTTTGCTTTTCATCCATCACACTTTGAAATAATGAACCAAAGATTGCAGGCGATAATTTGCCCCAATGTAAGCTGCAACAATGAATGAGCGTATTTCTCATTTCGCTGTCAAACTCAGGCATTGATAAAGCAGTTTCAAACAACTTACCATTAACATAAGGGAATGCCCGCAGCATTTCATCAAGGTTCTTGTTCCTCTTTTCATCGGGTGTATTTAGAACCTGAAAGAGTTGTGATAAACGTGGAGCAAGATTGCTGCCATCTTCAGAAGTTCTTTTCTCTATAAAATTGAAGAAACTATTTTTTTCAAAGATGTTGGTATCATCTGCAAACATGCAGAAGACTAATCTTACAAGGTAAACTTCCAACTCGTGCCCTTCGTAACCTGCTGCTTTTAGTTTATCGTGGAGCTTACCCATTCTTTCTGCTGCATCAATATTTACACTGTCCTGTTCTTTGTAAATCCTTTTTTCGTAACCGGCTAGGTTGCCAAATATCTGTATGTGCTGTAAAAGGGTGGTAAGCGTAGAACTTGTCTTGCTACCGTTTTCATCATATACATCAAAGTGCTCAAAATCGCTTATTACTATCTGCCGTGGGAGTTCGTGGTCTTTTAAACCTGCACAGTAATCCTTAGCCTGCGTATAAGCCTTGTCAAGGGCTTTTCCCCGGCTCTTCATCTCTACAAGCATTTGACCCTTCCAAAGGAGATCTATGTAGCCGTCTGCCTCGCTAAGCTTCTTAACCTTGTGCTCAAACGTGGCTACCTTTTTACGGCTTACGCCAAATATGTTTAAAAAGTCTATGAGAAATTCTTTTGCATCTGCTTCTTCACTGTGTCCGTGTTCCCATTCTTTAATAAAGGGTTGGGTCCGGGATTTTATTTCGTTCCAACTAAGCGTCATGGTAATGGTTGAGGGGTAAAAATAGTTTAAAAAACTAAGTGGAAAGCAGGGGTTATAGTAAACAATGGGAAAGACAGTTTTTTTAAATATAATCAAACAAACTCTGTAACTATTAGTACAAAGCTGATCACAGTAAAATGTTTGAGTGATATTACTCTTTTAACTGAAGCATGTTTTTTATTCTGCAACCGGATAAGGTCAACTTTCATTGATTATCAATTTAATATCCCCTGTCAGGATTTTGTCCACGCCCTGTCAGGATTTTGTCCCTTGTTTTATTTGCTTTTACCCTACTAAGGTGGGTATCTTGGATTTACCAAACATTACCATTGCATATCCACAAAAAAACCCTCTATATCCTATTACTGATCATTCTGACGCTGGTAATTATAACCATAGTGTACCTGTATTATGAAAAAAAGATGGAGGCGATTGATAGAAAAATTAACCACCAAATATTATCTAAAACTTATCACAAGCAAGACTACTATTTATTACCAACCTAAAATTAAATTATGAGTAAATTATTCTTTCTATTAACGGTCATTTGTTTTTCTTTTTCTGTCCAAGCACAGATTGACTCAAAGGAAAAAAATACAGTTATGGCAGTAGTAAGGGGCAACCAAAAAAGCCTAGGTTTAGAAAATGCTGACCTGAACAACATTGAAGTATTTAACTCCTATGTAGACCAACAAAGTGGTATTAGATACGTTTACCTTATTCAGACTTATAAGGATATACCTGTGTATAATCAAATACAGGTACTCAGTTTTAAAGGAGATAAATTACTGTCAAAGGCAGGCGGCAGAATACCCCTGATGGGAGAAAAAATGAAAGGAAAATCAGCCTTGCCAAAACTGTCTGCTTCGTCTGCTGTATTAGCTGCACTTACGGACAGAAAAATTACAGGAGCTAAAAACCCTGTTGCAAGAATGAGTACAGATAACAAACGTAAAATAGAGTTTGATAACCTGGGTGTGTCGAGGCATAATGTAACTGCTAGCCTATTATGGGTGCCTGAAAAAAATAGCCAAATTATTCATTTGGCCTGGCAGGTATTTGTAGTGCCAAATACTTCGCCTGACGCATGGC
>JAYVVD010000334.1:0-7637 GCA_043787295.1 Ferruginibacter sp.
AAAATAAATATCTCCGAATAATTTCGTAATACAAAAAATACTCCTACATTTGATGTACTAAATAATTCGTAGTAAAAATTTACATCATGACAAATAACATTAAAGGAACAATCATTGGTTGGTTATTGGCAACCGTAGCAGGCTTTGGTGCTGAAGCACAGGTTATAGACAACACGGCACCCAAAGCAGAAAAAAAAGAAACACAGGAAATTATTATCCGCAAAAAAGGAGATAAAGACACCAAAGTGACAGTGGAGATTACTGACAATAAAGTAATGATTAACGGAAAACCAATTGCTGAGTTTAACGAAGATGGTATTACAATTAACAACAGAAAAGTTATTGTAAAAGATGGCAACAGCATGTCATTTGATTTTGGCGACAATCTTAATGGAAGAATTGAAAAAAATATTGAAGGCTTTTTTAAAGATGGCGGCTTTGGTAATAAGAGCGAACATACATATATATTTCTTGGTGTAAGTACTGAGGAAAACAAAGAAGGTGCTCTTATAACAAATGTTACAAAAAACAGTCCCGCAGAAAAAGCCGGTCTTCAAAAAAACGATATAATTTATAAAATAGAAAATAAAGAAATTAATAACCCTACTGATCTTTCTAAAGTCGTACGCTCCATGAAAACCGGCGAAAAAGTAAAAGTGTATTTCTTAAGGGATGGCAAAAAGAAAGATGAAAAAGTTACGCTGGCAGAAAATAAAGTTATGATACAGACAAACAGGGTTTTCTCTTACAAAAAACCTGACGGTACCGAGCAGACAATAACAATACCACGACCGCCCATGCCTCCTGCACCTCCGGGCTTTGAAAATAACTGGGAGAATAATTTCGATAATTCACTCTTTGAACCGAACCGTAAAAAACTTGGTTTAAAAATTCAGGATACTGAAGATGGAAATGCGGTTAAAATTCTTGATGTAGAAACTTTATCAGCTGCTGCTGTTGCAGGGTTGCAAAAAGATGATCTTATAACAGAAATTGCCGGTGTAAAGGTTCAGAATACTGATGAAGCAAGAGAACAATTACAGGTAAATAAAGAGAAATCCAGTTATGCATTAAAAGCTAAGCGTAATGGAAACGAAATGAGTTTCATCATCAAAATCCCTAAAAAATTAAAGACCGCTAATTTATAAATCCCCATGCGTTAAATAAAAACAGTTTTCAATTGTTGCTTGGCGGCTTTAAAGCCGCCAAGTTTTTTTAACTTAAAGTATTTGTCTTTGTTTGTTGACTGCCTATTATATAAATTGATTAAATGTATTTTTGCAGTTCATGATCAATGATAAATATGAAGTTGTAATTGGCCTTGAGGTACATGCCCAACTCCTTACAAAAAGTAAATTATTTTCTGGTGACAGCATTTCTTTTGGTGCTGCACCCAACACACATGTAAGTCCCATTTCCCTTGCACACCCAGGCACTTTGCCAGTAATGAACAAGGAAGTTATTGCACTTGCTGTAAAACTTGGTATTGCATTAAACTGCCACATTGAGCAGCATAATTATTTTGCCCGCAAAAATTATTTCTATCCGGATCTTCCAAAGGGTTACCAGACCAGCCAGGACTCTGCACCGATCTGTAAAGCTGGCTTTCTTACCATTCAAACAGCAACGGGTAATAAAAATGTAAAGCTTAACCGCATTCACATGGAAGAAGATGCCGGTAAAAGTATTCACGATCTGTTTGAGAATTATACAGCCATTGATTTAAACAGAGCGGGTACCCCCTTACTTGAAATTGTAACCGAACCAGATTTAAGCAGCGCTGAAGAAGCCTTCAATTACATAACAGCATTAAGAAAACTCGTCCGTTGGTTAGATGTGTGCGATGGAAATATGGAAGAAGGCAGTTTACGTTGTGATGCAAATATTTCTGTAAGGTTAAAGGGAGAAACAAAACTTGGTACAAGGGTGGAAGTAAAAAACCTCAACAGTATTCGCCATGTAAAAAAAGCAATAGAAATTGAAGTTGACAGACTGATAGCAATTGTAGAAAGCGGTGAAAAAGTAATACAGGAAACCAGAAGTTTTAATGCAGACAACAATACTACATTTTCATTACGCAATAAAGAAGATGCAGATGACTACCGTTATTTTCCTGAACCAGATTTGCCACCCTTTAATATCACAAAAGAATACATCAGTTCAGTTAAAAATAACATGCCTGAGTTGCCGGCTGTGTTGCAGGAAAAATATATACATACTCATGGACTTACTGCTTATGATGCCGCACGAATTTGTGATGACAAAGAAGATGCATTTCTTTACGAAACAATTGCAGCAATAACCGGAAATTATAAAACCAGTGCAAACTGGGTAACAGGACCAATTAAAAAGTATTGCAATGAAAACAATTGCAACCTAAAAGATTTTCCTTTAAATGTTTCGCAGATGGCTGCCTTAATACAATTTACAGATTGTGGTAAAGTGCATTACAATATAGCTTCCACTAAATTGATGTATGCAATGCTGGATGATCCTACAGCCTCCCCTGAAAGCCTTGCTGCATCTATGAATTTAATGCAGGAAAATAATATTGATGCATTAGAAACCTGGGTTAATGAAACGCTTCTATCTATGCCTGAAAAAGTAAAAGAATACAAGTCGGGTAAAAAAGGCTTAATAGGATTGTTTGCAGGACAGGTAAAAAAACTGAGTAAGGGAAAAGCTGATATGGAATTGGTAACAAAGCTACTGGAGGAAAAGTTGGCAGTGGGCAGTTAGCACAACTGAATTTATTTTTAATTTTATAAAAAATGTTAATGAAAAAACTATTAGTTGGATTGTTGTTAATTGCAGGTATAATTTCCTGCAGCGAAAAAAGGGAAAAAGGAAAATTTACTGTTACTGGAGAATTAAAAAATGCTGTGGATCAGAAAATATTTCTGGAACAATTGTATTTTAGCCAGAAAGACCCAGAGGTAATTGATACGGGAGAAATTAAGAATGGCAAATTTATAGTAAGCGGTATAGCACCCGAAGAAGGTTTATACAGGCTGCGTTTTGAAAAGCAGGAAACCGGTTATATTTTTATAAATGATGCTCCTGTTATTAATTTGAAGGCGGATGTAAAAGACATGAGTCTTACCGGACCGGAATTTAATACACATGCAAATAAGTTATTTAAAAACTTTTTATTAGGTGTTGATGGCAGACAAAAAACCATGACAGCTTTATCTGCAGAAATTGATACGCTGCAAAAAAACAAAAACAATGACAGTATTGTAAAACTTAAAATTATCGACTTAAACAAAGAAGGTTTAGATTTTAAAAACTTCATTGTAAAATCTATCGACACAGTTTCGGATGCAGTAGTAGCTACGTTTGCTTTGGGTTATACAAGAGGTATTGATCCGTCAGAACTAAAAGCCATTATCCCAAATTTATCAAAACGGTTTCCCGGTCATACCGGCGTAGCAACAATTATTTCGCAGTACAACGAACTAATGGTTAAAAAAGATGCACCCAAAACTACTCCTGCACAAAATGGCAAACCAACGGTTGGCAACCAAGCACCAGATTTTACTATGGCAGATGCAGCTGGAAAACAAATCGCCTTGAGTTCTTTTAGGGGAAAATATGTGTTGATTGATTTTTGGGCCAGCTGGTGTGGACCATGCAGAGGTGAAAACCCAAATGTTGTAGCTAATTACAACAAGTTTAAAAATAAAAACTTTACTATACTAGGAGTATCACTTGATGAAGACAAAAGCAAGTGGGCAGAGGCTATAAAAAAAGATAAATTAACATGGAGCCATGTAAGCGATTTAAAAGGTTGGAACAGTGCAAGCGTTTCTCTCTATGGTTTTGATGGAATACCTTACAATGTATTGATAGATCCTACAGGAAAAATAATAGCTACAGAACTGAGAGGTGAAGCTTTGGGAAAGAAGTTAGAAGAGGTATTGAAGTAAATTTAATTTCAACAATCTAAGAGTTAGATATTCCCTCAATATAAAAGCCCTGAAAATAATTTCAGGGCTTTTGTCTTTTTAATTATTTTAAATTAATAACCAGGAACTTGTTTCAAGTTTGTATTAAAATTTACTTCATTTTGAGGGATAGGAAAATTAAATCTATAATCACCGGCTGCAAGAGTCTTAAATACATATGTAACTCCTGTACCATCAGATATATCGCCAAATGTACTTCTTTGAACAGGAAGGTTTAAACGCTTTAAATCCAGAAATCTATCTCCTTCAAAAGCCATCTCTAATCTTCTTTGAATGTTAATTTCATCAATTAATGCTTGACCTGCTAATACATCATTTACATATCCCGTATATCTCTTACTTTTTAAAAGGATTAAATCAGCAAGTGCTAGTGGCTCATTTCCGCTTTTGTAGTAACCTTCTGCTCTGTTTAATAATACTTCAGCAGCACGAAGAACTTTAGCGTCCAAATTTCCTGCTGGTGAACCTGATCTACCTGCGAATTTTACAACATGTAGTTGACTGGTTCCATTGTAAGGGCTCATGGCTATGTAAACAGCCTTTCTAACGTCATTATTTTTGAATAACTGATAGAATGCATAATCCACTACATATTCTGATTTTATTCCACCTGCTACTCTTTGATAATAGTTTACCCCTTGTGTTGTAATACCATCTAAATCAGTATTCTTTATTTTGAAAAGCACCCCAGCTTCACTTGCATCTTTCCATACCAATGGTAAGGTAGTTAAATCAGATAAGGAAGGAGTAGTTCCAAGAGCTGCAGTAGATGCTGAAATACAATTTGCGTAATCACCCTTGTATAAATATACTTTAGAAAGCAAAGCATTAACAGCGGCTAAATTAAATTGACCAACAGGGTTGGAAACTGCAATTAAAGATTTTGCGGCATTTAAATCAGCAATTATCTTGTCATAAAATCCCGAAATAGATTCATTGGACGGCTTAATTGTTGGGTCAGTGGTGATTGTTACATAAGGGACTGTGTAGTCAGTTGCCGAAGCGTTCAAAGGCGATTTGCTATATACACGAGCCATATCAAAATAAACCATAGCTCTACATGCTAAAGCCTGACCTTTTGTATTATTGATAAACGCCGGAGTGCTCCCTGGTACTTTATCAATATTTTCTATTATAGCATTGGCTCTTCTTGTCATTGTATAACCATCCTGAAAAAGTCCTGTAGTATTATCCCCATTGTAAGTCCAATCATGAAAAGTTCTTTGAGATAATCGACCTGGGCCTGAATTATTAATTAAAACGTTGTCAGAAGCTACTTCATTCGTAATAGCCCAGTTTTGTACATAATATGATCCTGCAATTTTTAATCCATAATACATCCCGTTTAGAGCAAGGGCTGCACCTGCTTCATTGGTAAATGCTTGCGTAGTTTCAATTTGGTTGTAAGGAAATAATTCTAATTCCGATTTTTTACAACTGGAAATGACGGAGATCAAGCCAAGTCCTATTATTAAGTATTTTTTCATATAAATATGTTTAAGAATTTTAAAATCTAATATCAAAGCCTGCAGTTAAAGCTCTTGCTTGTGGATAAGCAAAAACAGCTTGTTGTCCATTATTACCAGGAGTTTCTCCATTTCCTGAACCTATCTCAGGTAACCCATGATATTTGGTTCCAAGATAAAGATTTGTTCCTTGTAAAAAGAATCTAAACCCTTTAAGTTTTATTCTATTTGCAAGAGCAGTGCTTAAATTATAACCTATAGTTACATCTCTAAGAGATATATAATCCCCTTTTTCTAGATACTTATCAGTTGTTCTATTACTGCTTTGTGTAGGATCGAGAAGGTTTGGTGCAAATGCAATGTCACCGGGTTTTTTCCAATAGTCTAAAGCTGCTGTAAATTGTTGAGAAGAAATATTACCCCTACCCCCTGTTCCATAAGAATATTGGGTATTATAGATATAATTTCCACCAGAATAGTACATCTGGGCACTAATATCAAAGGCTTTGAAACTAAAGTTTGTACTTAAACTACCGTAAAACTTTATGTTAGGTGATTTTCCTTGTAAAAGGACTGCATCACTTGCAGAAAAAGTTTCTGTAACTGTTCCATCTTGCTTCAGATACTGTTGTTTGCCATTCGCCGGATTTACTCCTGCAGCTCTTACTAAGTAATAGGTAAGTATTGGCTCGCCAACTTTTAGTCTGCTAATCCCTTGTGGAACATTATCTGAGTATAAGGCAGTTATTTTATTATCTACATGTGTGTATGTACTGGAAATACTCCAATTAAGATTCTTCTTTCTAATGATGTTTCCGGTTAATTCTAATTCAACACCCTTGTTTTCCAAATTACCTATATTACCCTTATAAAAAGCAAAACCTGTGGTATATGAAACATTTACATTATACAAAAGTTTACTGGTTTGTCTTTTAAAATACCCTGCTGAACCCGTTATAAGGTCATGAAACAAGCCAAATTCCATAGCTAAGTCTGTAGTTTTATTAATTTCCCAAGATAAACCAGGATTAGGCAATCTGAAAGGCGTTGCTCCTGGAGCATCATTGTATCTTCCATTTAAAGCATAAGTTCCTAAGTTATCATAATTACCTACAGTGTTGTTACCAGATGTTCCTTGAGAGGCCTTAAATTTCAATGCGCTCAAGAAATTAATTTTATTAACAAAATTCTCCTTATATGCATCCCATGCCAAGCCAACAGCTCCAAAATTTGCATATCTATTATTCACCCCAAATCGTGAAGAACCATCTCTTCTACCACTCAGCGTAACATAATATTTTTTTGCATAATCGTATGAGACACTTGAAAAATAGGAAACTAATGCAAAATCCGCTCTGGATGTACTTGCAGCGTTAGGTGTTCCTGAATTTTCTAAAGTTGTTAATAATGGAGAAGGGAAGTTTCTGCCTGTAGCAAACAATTGATAAAACTGATCTTTATTAAATTCCTGACCTACTAAAATACTGTAAGTATGTTTGGTTCTGCCTATCGTTTGTTTCCAGTTGGCTGTATTAGTAAATACATATGCCACTTCTCTATTGAACAAATCTGTCTTCTGGTTAAAGCCAAGAATATTAGCCAGATTTGATCCCGGCTTTAAATAACTTTCTGAAGATAAATTATTATAGTTAATACCTATTGTAGATTTTAAAGTCAAGTATTTCAATAACTTAGCTTCACCAAAAATTGAAGTAAATGCAGTAATCCGGTCATTAGTGAATGGGTTATTAACAGTTCCTTCAAGTGGAGAATAACCTTGAAGTGTTAGGTTATAAGTACCGTCTGTATTATACACCTTTTCATATGGGTTAGTTAAAAATATTGCGGTATATGGACCTTGTGCATTGAATCTTTCCCTAACTACATCCTCCTTTGATCGTATTACATTTAAATTAGTACCAATTTTAAACCAATCTTTAGCCTGGTATTCAACATTTAGCCTGCCACCTGTTCTATTGAATTTTGAACCAAAAAGTGTTCCGACATTATCATTTTTGTTAAGTGAAAGGTAGTATCTCATTTTATCAGCAGATCCACTTAAAGAAATTTCATGTGTTTTGCTGGTTCCATCTTGCAAATAAAAATTTCTCCAGTCCCCTGCACCAGTTGCAGATAATTCGTTCCACAAATTTTGTCTTTGAGTAGGATCAATATTAAATAAAGTTGATCCAGTTGGCAGAGT
>JAYVVD010000335.1:0-3658 GCA_043787295.1 Ferruginibacter sp.
TTTCAGTTAATGGCTCGCATACTGTTAAAGTAGCATGCAAATCTTTTGGTAGTTGCCGGTAAAGTGCCGTGCCTGCTGTTTTCCAAGCCAGCATTTCATCGCTCACATCTTTAATTTTTTTTGCAGGGTTGCCTACAATTACACTTCTGTTTTCGAAAACTTCATTTGCTTTTATAAAACTTAGTGCACCAACAATACATTCATCTCCAATAATTACATTATCCATAATTACGGCATTCATACCAACCAATGTATTGTTACCAATTGTGGCACCATGAATGATGGCACCATGCCCAATATGCGCCCCTTGTTTTAAAAAAACGGTTACGCCGGGAAACATGTGAACGGTACAGTTTTCCTGCACGTTGCAACTGTCTTCAATAATTATTTGTCCCCAATCACCCCGAATTGCTGCACCCGGGCCAATGTAACAATCTTTACCAATAATTACATTGCCCGTCACTGCTGCCTGTGTGTGTATAAATGAAGAAGGGTGAATGACGGGTATAAAATTATTGAAGGCGTAAATCATAAAAAAGATTTTGAAGTTTTAAAACTGATAAACCTATAAGGTTTTTAAAACCTTATAGGTTTTGGCAGGGTTAAATCAAAGATTTATTTGTTCTGAAGCATGTACCTTTAAATACTGCCACAATATGTTCTTTTTGATTTGTGACGATAATATTATATAAGCCTGTACTTCTGCCATTGTGTATTTCTGTAGCTTCAGCAGTCAACACATCTGCTATATTAACGGGTTTTAAAAAATTAATACTTGTATCTAATGCTACAGATAAAACATTGCGGTTATTGCATGCGAAAGCAAATGCACTATCAGCCAGAGAGAATGTAATACCGCCATGTATTATACCAAAGCCATTGATCATTTCTGGTCGAACACTCATTTTAATTTTGCTGTAACCTTCTCTAATTTCTATTAAAGAAATACCAAGCCATTGGCTGAACAAATCTTTCTCCAACATATGAGCAACGACCTTACCTGCATTCAAATTATTTTCAGTATTCATTTTAATATCTTGATATCTACTTTTTATTTACCTGTAAAAACTGCTTTTCGTTTTTCAATAAAAGCATCAATGCCTTCTTTGTAATCTGCTGTTACGGCAGCTTTTCTTTGTAATCTATCTTCCTGCACGAGTTGCTCGCTAAAAGTATTTTGCATAGAAATATTGAGTGCTGTTTTTGTATAAGCCAATCCTGTTGTTGGCATTTGGGCAAGTTTAACTGCAAGTGAAAACGATTCTTTTGCAAAACTTTCATCAGCAAAAACTTTATATATCATGCCCATTCTTTCTGCTTCTACAGCTGTTACCTTCTCGCCTGTCATCATTAATGCAGATGCCTTTTGAAAACCAATTAATCTGGGCAAAAAGAATGTTCCGCCACTGTCAGGTATCAAACCAATTTTAGAAAAAGCCTGAATAAACGTTGCAGATTCGGTGGCCAAAACGACATCAGCACACAACGCAATGTTGGCACCAGCGCCTGCTGCCACGCCATTTACAGCCGCTATGAGCGGCTTGTTTAACTTTCTTATTTTTGTAACGATGGGGTTAAAGTGTTCAACAAGTATTACCTCAATACCTACAGGATTATCTCCGGTAAGTTCTGCAATATCTTGTCCTGCACAAAATGCTTTGCCTGATCCCGTTATTAACACACAGCGCACATCGTCATTCTTTTCACAGGTGTCTAAAACCTCTTGCAACAACAAAGCCATTTCCCGGTTAAAGGAATTAAATTTCTCGGGTCTGTTAAATGTAATTACGCCGACATTTTCTTTTATGTCAAATAAAATTGATTGCATAATAGGTAAAAGTTTATGCAAATCTATTAATCTAAAATTTATAAACAGATCCTTTTAATGGCATTTAAAATAGTCGAAAGGTTCTTTGCAATCATTGCACTGGTAAAGGGCTTTGCAGGCAGTAGAGCCAAACTGGCTTAACAGTTTTGTATTGGCTGATTTGCATTGCGGGCATAGAGGAGTGGAGGCTGATAAATCGCTTGACATTTTTGGCGGGGCTATTCCGTATTTATTCAATTTTATTTTTCCTTCTTCTGTCATCCAATCTGTGGTCCATGCGGGTGAAAGAACAGAAGTGATTTTAATATTTTTTAAGCCATGTTCTATTAACTTTAACCTGATATCCATACTGATGGCATCCATGGCGGGACACCCACTATAGGTTGGTGTAATAATAATTTCAACCTTTCCGTCATGTAATTTTATATTTCTTACAATTCCTAAATCTAAAATTGATAAAACGGGTATTTCAGGGTCAGGAACCTGCTCCAATAGTTTCCATAATTCATTTACCGTTATGTCATTTTCTACTACCATGTAGCATTGGGATATGTTCTTTGCAAATATTGCAGATCAGATAAGATATAACCAAGCTTTTCAGTATGCACTCCGGTTTTACCACCTGTATGCATAAAAATATTTTCGGGAACAATTATAGTAGCCTCTTCAAATACCCTTGTAACTTTTTTAAGCCAGTCATTTTTTAAAAACGTAACATCCGGTGCAACGCCTTTAGTTACCATTGATATTTCATATTCTGCAGGCAAAAACATTTCTCCGGTGTAAGGCCATAATTCTGATATGGCCTTTATTACTCTTTCTTTACTTTCTGCTGTTCCATCTCCTAAACGAATTACCCATTCGCTGCTCCAGGTAACATGATAAGTAACTTCTTTTAAAGATTTTGCAGCAATACCAGCAAGCTGTTCATCCTTACTGTGCTGCATTTTTTCGTATAAAAAATATTGATAAACACTGTACAAAAACTGCCTTATAATTGTTTGTGCCCAGTCGCCATTTTCCTGTTCTGTCAACAATAAATTTTTAAATTCTCTTTCCTTGCGCATATATGCGAGAGAATCTTCTGTAACAGAATTTTCGGTGGTTTCATTTATAAGTGTTGCCGCATACTGATAAAAATTTCTGCTTTGCCCAATCAAGTCGAGTGTAATATTTGTTATAGCAATATCTTGCTCCAATATAGGCCCATGGCCGCACCAGGCTGCATTACGTTGGGTAAGTATGAGGTTACTGTCGGCTAGGTGTAGAGTGTAGTTGATTAGTTGATTCATGTTGGGGATTAGTAATTAGGAATTTGGAATTAGGGTTGCAGCTTTCTGTACTTTTTTCGATTTATCTAAGTACGCAATAAATCCATTTATAAGTTTAAAAAACAGTTTCACATTTATCCAATTCGGATTTTAAAATTTCTTCTGAAATTAAGTTCTCATCAAAAGCTGTAGTGAGATGTTCCATTGTTTCAGTTACTGATCCCCTAGAAATAATAAAGAAATGCCTCGTATCTGAATAAGTATATCTTCCATATCCTTCTGCAATATTAGCCGTGATTGATCTCGATGATCTTTTTATTTGAGATACTAACGCATACTTTTCTTCTTTTGGAAAATTACTTATCAATAGGGATATAGATTTTCTTAATTCTCTACCATTTTTATAACAATCCAATTCATTAAAACCTTTGTAATGATTCATATAGAAAATTGTTTAAAAACAAACGCCGTAAATTTAGGTAATTGCTATACGATTTACTACTTAAATTTTACAACCCAATTCCAAATCCCTAATTCCTCTTTCGGCTTACATATGCCC
>JAYVVD010000336.1:0-4048 GCA_043787295.1 Ferruginibacter sp.
AAACCTCCCTGCAAACGAAAGAGGTAAAGAAATAATAAACTTTCGCTAATGGAAAACAAAAACATTGTAACTGAATATCCTGCAAGACCCCAGACTATAAGAGGCCTTCTACCAATTTTATCAGACAAGGAACCAAGGAATGGAGAAAACAAAAATTGCATGAGTGGATAACTGCTTGTTATCAAGCCAACATGCAACCACAGTCTTTCTGGAGAAATACCTTCGGATAGAGAAAGTTTTTGAATATAAAATGGGAGTACAGGAGGTGTTATACCAAACCCCACCATTACTAAAAACATTCCTACTAATAATACTGCTATGTTTTTATTAAATGGCATGATTCAAATTATTTTGAGTTGAGCCTTCAGTAATTTTATTCTTAAAGTATCCATAGATTATTATACTCAATATGGCAGCAAAAAAACACCATACCGATACACATGTGGCTGCAACATAAAAAGCCATTACAGTATAAATGTAAAAATGCGGAGAAAAATAAACAATATGAGGATTCTCAACCCTGGAAGTAATCGGGAATGCAAAAAGGTTATAGAAAAGGTATAAACCAACCACAGAACCTGCAATCAATAATGTGAACATTACTTTTTTTCGCCAGGGGACAACTTCAAGTAACATGAGGGATAATGGTACAAAAAACGGCCAGAGTACATGAGAAAAGATGGAATATATGAAAGTCATAACTACATTTAGCCCCGGAGCATGCCGGTGGAACGTGAGCCAGATTACCCCTTCTGTAATTTGCTGAATACCGAACAGCAAAGGAATATAGGCAAAAGGAATATCTGATTTCTTTTCAGTTTTATTTAGTGTTACTACACCAACTGCGGATAATACTCCTCCGGCTATAAAACTTGCTGTTGCTGAAAAAAACATATAGTAAATCTTTTTTTTCTATTCTTTCTATTGTAAAACAAGTATGTACTACTTAATTTCTTTAATCATTTTATCAATGGATACCTGATATATTATTGCAAATGTTTCATCTTTTAAAAATTCAGTAAGTTCCGGTTTAAAATCTTCTGCCTTTTAAGATAATATCATTACTACTTTTTGATGTTCCTGGTTTTCCGGTTCAGCCTGCTTCTTTCGTATAACGTCAATAAAATCATCCATCCATTTTCCATACCGAAGCATAAACTCCTTCTGTTTGGGATTTAACTTACAAACTTCTGCCTGATTAATGAATGCAGAAAACGAATTAGTACTTACCAAGACAGCTCCGGCACTAGCGGCAGTAGCGGCAGTAATAATTCCTGATTTGAAGAACTTTCTTCGGGAGTTTTTTTCTTCTTTTTCAATTTTCAATATGTTTTTTTCACTGCTTGTTTATTACTAAGGAATAACTATTCAAATAATTTATCTTTTCCATTCCATATCGGGCTGAAAAATATATTGCGATGAAAAATCTTTATTATTTGTAATCGGGTGCTGATAACCAAATCCCAAAATGAAACTTTTATACACTTTTACTTTTACTCCAGCCAGAACGTTAATGATGGCAGGTTCTTTCTGCATCTTATCACCTAACATTTCCACCACCAAAAATACTCCTTTGGTTACCTTATAAACCAATGCAATGCTTCCATCCAACATATCTTCCCGTGGATTATAATGAAGCACCTGATTAATGGAGAAACGGGACCTGACAAGTGCTGAGGAAAAACCAACCAGGGTATTGACCCGGCTTGCATCTTTCTTTGTGGGAATCTCAAATTCTATGATAGGAGAAAAACCACTCATACCATCTATGCTTCTGATTACTGCAAACTGAAACATTATTTCGGAATGGGAATTATCAAAAAATCTATCGTTTCGTATATGAAGCCCAACAAATTTTGAAAGCCCTGTTTCAAAATGCAAAGCGAAATCAGCTTTCGATTTTCCATCCACTTGGGTTAGCAATGCCGCAGTACGCAGGCTGTAGGTGCCAACAGCTTCAGGTATACCCATGTGCGTAAAGAAGGGATGAGCTATTTCTTCATAATCGTTCATGCTTTGCTTTTTCACAGATGAAGAATCTTTATTCATTTCCGGCATTTGTTGACTTTGTGCAGAATACGAACACAGCAATATCGCAACAAAACAGATCAATACAGTAGGTGTGAATCTTTTAACTAGACTAAATATATTTTTCATTTATTATTTGGGGTTTAATAACCTATGCTGAAATGACCGCTTTATCTTATTAATCATAAGAAATAATAGTAGACGTATTTGCGAAACCGCTAGATCCTCTGACATCACTTAAAGAATTTCCTTTTACAGCATCTACTGCACTGCGCCCCACAGCATCAGCAACAATGCCAGATGACTTCTTCTGTGGTGTTTTTCGCTTTTTATCCGCAACCTTATTTGGTGCGATATGTTTATTTGCTAACTTGGTTCACACTTGGTATACTAACCTTCGTACTATCTTTTTTTAATTCTATTTTGTTTGCCATTTTTTAAATTTTAATTTTTTAGTTTAATAATATTTCCAATAATAACCACGCCTTTTAATGCTTAGCTTTATTAATTTACCCTGAAGCAAAATGCTTCCGAAAAATATCTAAGCGAAAATTCTTTCTTTACTTCTTTTTCCGAACTGGTGTGTACCATCCGAATAATGAAACGCGAAAAATAATCCAGATGAACCACCAAATCAGGTGCATTCCCCAGAAATGATAACCTTCGTACATATACATGATTATTAATTTGGTACTTAATTTTATTGTTGTACCAGATCCTTAACTTAATTCGACGTTAAGTTCTGAAATGGTATAGCGTGTATTAGTGAAAGCATTTCGGAGTGTATCGGTTTTAATCTCTTGGGATGAAGTAATTTCCGCTTCCTTCTTCCCAAGGTCAACTGTTACAGATGTTACACCAGGCACACTGGATAATTTTTGTTTAACTGTTGAAACACAGCCGCCGCAACTCATACCACCGATATGGTAGGTATGTCTAAGTGATTTTTCCATGACTTTTTAATTTTAATTATTACTAATTGTTTAGTTCCATGCTGATAGAAGTAGTTAGTTTTACTTTACTAATTCCATTCCGCATTTAGAGCACTTGCCAGGTTTATTGCTTGTAACTTCAGGATGCATTGGGCAGGCGTAAGCCATTGCAACTTCTTTTTTTGTGGTTGTCTTCTTTGATATCTTTTTCATTTTGTCATTAGACATTTTCCCACTCATTTCCATGCAATCACCTTCTTTCATCATCATCTTTTTGCCACCTTTCATAGGACACTCACCATTAGTCATACATTTTGTGCCATTTTTCATGGTCATGTCTTTTTCTATTGGCATTGTTTTACCATCTTTCATTACCATCATTTTGGCGTCTTTCATCATACAGCAATCCTTCATCATTGCTTGTTTGGTTTTAGTTTGTGCAAAAGAATTACTTGCTGTAAAACATAATACCAGCATAAGCGTTGAAGCACAAACTGTTGTGATTGTTTTTTTAATTTTCATCTTGATGATTTTTAAAATTTTCTTCATATGCGCTGTTGCCCGTTCTTCAGTGTCGCTGTTGCCCGATTTTTATGATTAAAATCTTATTCCTAATCCCCCGCCAAACGTGCTGTACCGGGTATCATAGTTTACGAACAATCCAATATTCTTTGTAAGCACATAATCCAGGTCGACATCTAACCTTGTATAATTATTAACCTGCCATTGCGCTTTATAATTTAAGCCCAGCCTACGAGTTAACCTTTGTCCGCCTGCTAATTGAAACCGTACATTGCCTTTTGTGTTTACTTTAGCTTCTGCATCTATTAAGAAAGGTAGTAGATACCTAACTCCGATAACCGGTAGAATTACGTTTTCATTAACCACAATTGAAGAGCCTTTTGAACTGGTTACAAATTTTTCATTACCTACATCAACGCCACCAAACACCCGCAGGTATTGCCCCAGGTAACGTTCGTAATCAGCATCCATTTCATAGTTGCCTTTCCAGTCGGCATCGCCAACGATATTGAAAACATTTTTATTGTTAGAAAAAGTAAGACTGAGGTAATTACTAGTTACACCAA
>JAYVVD010000337.1:0-7541 GCA_043787295.1 Ferruginibacter sp.
GACTGACCGTTTAAAGTAAAATAAATTTCATCTTTATGAATACCTTCACTCGTTCTCTGAATTATTTTATCTTTTTCCAATGATCTTTTTAAAATATCTTCAAAATTTTCCTCTCGAAGTTTACTAGCATACACAAAATTTACTGATTCATTATTATCCGCAATTTTTTGGTAAAAATTTTCTATCAATGGAATTAATTTTTCGGTAAAACCTGCTCTTTTTTCAAACACTATTTTACCAGGTACAATTAACTGCTTATTTATAATTTCAAGTAGTTCATTATCTGCTTTACCTTGTTCAGCAAAGCGTTTCAATAAACTGTTACGTTGCAATAAAACTTTATTATAAATAATTAATTGTTGCAGATATTCTACATCTAACTGGCAAATTACAGAGTCTAAATATCTTCTCCTCCCTTCACTTCCTCCAATAATTATATCAACATCATCTGGCGCAATTATTACAGCAGGTAATAATCCGATATGCTTAGATAGTTTTTCGTAAGGCACATCGTTTAATAAAAATTCTTTTTTTGCATTTGCACGATTAATACATATTATTTTTTGTTCGCCTCCATTGTTGTCAAAGTTACTTTCAAGTCTAAAACCATCTTTTTCAAAATTTGTATTAAGCGAATCGTTATTCGTAAAATAACTTTTTGTAAAACAACAGTAATAAATTGCATCAAGCAAATTGGTTTTACCTATTCCATTTAGTCCACTTATACCTACAACATTTTTAGAAAACTCAAAAGAAGAGATGCCGTAGTTTTTAAAATGGGTGATAATTATTTTACGAAGTCGAAGCATTGGGGGTGTAAAGATAAAGTATAACAATTCTACTAATGAAACAGTAAATAAATTTAGGCTAACCATTTAGTTTAATTGATAATTTGTTTCAATATCAACTTCTCTTATTTTGTAAATAATCTAATCTCAAATTTCCTATATTTGCAGCCTAAATTATACTCAATTGGCTACAAAGTTTTCTAGAGAAACTTACCTTTACTGGTACGAAATGATGTTGCTGCTTCGCCGCTTTGAAGAAAAAACCGGCCAATTGTATGGAATGCAAAAAATTCGGGGTTTTTGCCATTTATATATTGGTCAAGAGGCAGTTGCGGCAGGTTGCATGACAGCAACTACTCCCGATGATAAATTTATCACGGCCTACCGTGACCACGCCTTGGCCATTGCAAAAGGTGTTAGTGCAAAAAGTTGTATGGCCGAATTGTATGGGAAAGCAACAGGATGCAGTAAAGGGAAGGGAGGGAGCATGCACTTTTTTGGAGTGGAGCAAGGTTTTTTTGGAGGTCATGGTATTGTAGGTGCCCAAATCGGAACGGGTGCAGGTCTTGCTTTTGCAGAAAGATACAAGGGTACACAAAATGTGGTTCTTTGTTTTTTTGGTGATGGGGCAGCACGTCAAGGCATGTTGCACGAAACATTTAATATGGCTATGTTGTGGGATTTACCGGTTGTATTTATCTGCGAAAACAATGGTTATGCAATGGGTACATCAGTAAAAAGAACCAGTAAAACACAAGATATTTATAAAATGGCTGATGCCTACGAAATGCCTGCCGATACTGTTGATGGCATGAGCCCCGAAGATGTACACAATGCTATTTTAAGAGCAGTTAACAGAGCAAGGGAAAAAGGCGGTCCAACACTTTTGGAAATAAAAACTTACCGGTATAAAGGGCACAGTATGAGTGACCCCTCAAAATACAGAACGAAGGAAGAGTTGGAAGAATACAAAACAAAAGACCCTATTGAGCATGTATTAAAAGTTTTAAAAACAGATTTCACCGTTTCAGAAGATGATATAGAAACCATTAATGAGAGAATAAAGGTCGAAGTGGAAGAAGCTGTAAAATTTGCTGAAGAGAGTCCATGGCCCAATGATGATGAGCTTTTAAAAGACGTTTATATTCAGGAAGATTATCCATTCATAACAGATTAATTAAAATAAGAAAAATTAAAAGTAATTTTTAATAATACCACACACTAACATGGCAGAAAATAAAACAACAGTAGTAACTACAGAAGATAATATACCTACAGAAACTGATACAGTAAAAAAGAATTTTTGGGATACTTACAGTAAACCCATCATTTATGCAGGTTCCGCTTTAATAATTCTTTTAGTAGCATATTTTGGTTATCAGAAATTGATTAAAGAACCAAAAGAATTGGATGCTGCCGCTTTAATATTTCCTGCGGAATCTTTGTTTGATAAAATGGCGCAAACAGGTTTTAATAAAGATTCAGTGAACATTGTTTTAAATGGCGGTGTTAATGAAGGGGTAAATGTAACAGGGCTTTTAAAAGTGGCAAGCAAGTATAGTAGTACATTAAATGGTAACCGTGCTGAATATATGATTGGTGCCTGCTACCTTCACATAAAAGAATTTGATAAAGCTATTCAACACCTAAAAGAGTATAATTCAAACGGTGCTACGCAGGTAGAAATTAAAAAATATATACTTCTTGGTAATGCTTATGCAGAACAAAAGAAAACAGAAGATGCTTTAAGTGCATACAAAAAAGCTTCCGCAGTAAATGCAAAAGATGAAGCTTTTACTGCTGATGCATTAATAACTGCTGCAGCCTATGCTGATTATATAGGCAAGCCAAAAGAAGCAATTGAACTTTACCAAAAAGTACAGGATACTTATCCTAATTTTCCTACTGTGCAAAGTGGTGAAGTGGAAAAACATCTTGCAAAACTTGGTGTTACAAAATAAAAAAAATTAATGGCAATAAGTAACAAAGATCTAACTGATACAACAGGCATCCAATTAACAAAGGATGCCTTTGTTGTTATTATAAAAACTGAATGGAATGCACACGTTGTTTCCCTTTTAGAAGATGGTTGCAAGAAAATTTTACGACAAAATAAAGTTGATTTTAAAATTATAGAAGTGCCGGGTGCATTTGAAATCCCTTTTGCAGTAAATAAATACTGGAGCAAAGCAACAGCACAAAATGATATGAAACTTCCTAATGCGTTTATAGCATTAGGTTGTGTGATAAGAGGCGATACGCCTCACTTTGAATACGTTTGTGAAGGTGTAACACAAGGTATAATGAACTTAAATATTACTTTGCCTGTTCCCATTATTTACGGAATACTTACTGTAAATAATCAACTTCAGGCCGATGAAAGACTTGGTGGCAAACATGGCCACAAAGGAGAAGAGGCCGCTGTAGCTGCAATAAAAATGATTTCATTTTCGCAATCCATTTAAAAAATTCAGTTAATGAATGTTCAACTGTTTATACCTTGTTTCGTAGACCAGCTTTACCCTCAAACTGCTTTCAATATGATAAAGGTTTTAGAAAAAGCTGGTTGTAAGGTTTTATATAATACCAATCAAACATGTTGTGGCCAACCAGCATTTAACGCAGGGTTTTGTGTTGAATCAAGAGCAGTGGCAGAAAAGTTTTTAAATGATTTTAATAATGCTGATTTTATCGTTGCTCCCAGTGCAAGTTGTGTTGGTTTTATAAGAAATTATTATCCTGATTTATTTGAAAAAAGTGTTCATCAGAATAAAATAAAGAATATTGGTAAACGGACTTTTGAGTTTAGTGAATTTTTAGTTGACATACTTAAAGTAGAAGAATTTGGCGCATCATTTAATGGTAAAATAACTTACCATGATAGTTGTGCTGCTTTGCGTGAATGTAAAATTAAAGAAGGACCAAGACGATTATTGAATAACGTAAAGGGACTGGAATTGGTGGAAATGAATGATGTGGAAACTTGTTGTGGTTTTGGAGGTACATTTTCAGTAAAGTTTGAAGGGATTTCAATCGCAATGGCTGAACAGAAGATTACAAACATAATGAACACCGGTGCCAACTGTGTTGTTTCAACAGATTGTAGTTGCTTAATGCAGATTGGCGGTATACTAAAAAATAAAAATTTACCTCTACAAACCTTACATATTGCAGATATTTTAGCTGCCGGATGGTGATGTTTTTAAAAAAAATGAAATAAAAAAGCATCCAAAAAGGATACTTTTTTATTGATTGATAGATTATTAATTAGACAATAAAAGTAGATGCAATTGCAAGTACGGCTGGTCTTGACAAAGGCTCATCAAAACATGCACTTGCTGCAGTGGTAGAAATTCCACCAACAGTCGCTATGTTAATTCCTCCCTGAACAGTTAATTCTTCGCCGTTATAACTAGGTTGTACGAGAGCTTGAAAACCTGCGCCAATATTGCTTTCATTATTATTTATCCAAGGTTTGATATCGCCAACGTATGCTGCAGCAATTGCACCAGGAGCTGTAGCTCTCGCTCTTCTCATTTGACGAATATGTGATGCATGTCTTGCTTCAACAGAATGAATATTTAATGCAGCAGTAAGAACTGTTTTATTATTAATTAAGGTTCCAGCAGCTCCTTTATAAGCACGAACACCGGTATCTTCAAAAGTTTGAGCCATAGCTAAGAAAACATCATAGGTCGTTTCCCAGCCTACAAATGGACCCATATTATTTCCATGCCCTCCGGTAAAATCAAAAGTTGGCTCAGCAGTTGGAGTAGACCCCAAAGAGCTAATTACAGTTTTCAAAAAGGCTACGTGTTTAATTTCATGGTCACGTATTTTAGTAAGTGCCGCTAATCCTGCTGCACCTGATTGAGTTTGAACACCCGAACCCGCAACACCTATCTGATAGAATTTTGCTTCAAGGTATTCTAAAGTCAAGGCAAACTGTAAGGTTGCAACAACATCAGTAGGAGTTTGTCCATATGCTTTTTTAAACATAGAACCTAGCGCTAATGGCATAGCAGCAAGAGCCGTTTTACCTGTAAAATTTGCAAATTTTTTCATGGCAGTACGTCTTGTATCTAACCTGTCATAAACATCTGCATCTACTTTTTCTATTTCAGAAAATATATTTTGTAAATTCATTTTTTAAGATTTAAAGTTTTTTAAATAGTTGTATTATGCAGGCAATCCTTTTTTACTAATTTGAGAATCTGCGCTTAGGAAGGCATTAGCTATATCAACTACTGCTGAAGGTGGTTTAGAAATATCTAAGGCATTTGCATCTAAATCATCAGAAAAAGTACCGTTAGAAATTAAATCACGAATTAATGCTGCATGTCTTGCTTCAACAGAAACAATTTTCCCTGCTGCTAATAAATAATTGACATCTGCAATATATTGACCTGCACCATTGTATGCAGATACACCAGTATCTTCAAAAGCTTTGGCTTGTGCTAGTATTCCAGCTCTAGATGCAAAATCTACTGCTGAAAAGTTAGGAGTTAACCCTTTAATTGCATTACTACCTAACGCCACTTTAAAATATTCACGGTGAGCAACTTCATGATCTTTAATATCCATCATATAAGTCTGTTCTAAAGTTGACATAGCACTAAATCCGGCAGATGTAACAACTTTCGTGTAAAATGCAGCTTCTAGTTGTTCAAGCGCATAAGCAAAATTTAAAATTTGAAAATCGCCTGCACCTAAAAATACTCCCGTATCGGCAGCAGAATCTACATTGTCGTTTTTGTTACAAGCTGATACAAGCGCAACTACTGCTGCAGATGCACCGAAAAATTTTAGCATATTTCTTCTTTGTATTCCAAAGGATGAAATCAATTTCTCATCCTGCAAAGGAGGAGATGGCATTTGTCTTTTCATAAAATTTGTTTAATTAGTAAAAGTGTGTATTATTAGCAGATCATAAACTTTGCCAACAATTATGAGTTACGATTTGTGTAATTAAAAGGTTTGGATTTGTGGATAATATTTAATTTTATAAGTGTAACATGAAAAATTTTTTAAGATCGGGGAAAATAATTTACACTTTTATAAAAAAATCAAGGACATGAATTTCTGGTTATTAAAATCTGAACCTTTTAAATACAGTTGGGATCAATTTGTAAAAGACAATAAAACACATTGGGACGGTGTTAGGAATTATCTCGCAAGAAATCATTTGAAAGCAATGAAGAAGGGAGATAAAATATTTTTTTATCACAGCAATGAAGGGCTTGAAATTGTAGGTATAGCAAAAGTTGTAAAAGAATTTTATCAGGACCCAACAACACCTGAACCAGCGTGGGTTGTGGTTGATATTGCACCTGTAAAAAAATTTAAAAAACCGGTTACACTTGCACGGGTAAAAGCAGAAAAAGAATTGCAGGAAATGTCTTTAATAAAATCTATGCGTTTATCTGTGCAGCCAGTAAGGGAAGAAGAGTGGAATAAAATTTTGAAAATGGCAGGAGAAAAAACTGTGTAACATGAAAAAGCACATAGTGGTTTTAACAGGTGCAGGAATAAGTGCAGAGAGTGGGATCAAAACATTTAGAGACAGTGATGGATTATGGATGGGGCACGATATTAATGATGTAGCAACACCCAGGGGATTTTTAAAAAATCCTGCATTGGTATTAGACTTTTATAACCAGAGAAGACAGGAAGTAAAAAAAGCAAATCCAAATTTAGCACACACTGGGCTCGCTGATTTAGAAGCAAATTTTGATGTTACAATTATAACACAAAATATAGATAATCTCCATGAAAGAGGTGGTTCAAAAAAAGTCATACATCTGCATGGCGAAATTTTTAAGATGAGAAGTTGTACAAACAGTACAAAAATTCTGAATACTAAAAATGATATTTTAATTGGAGACTGTGCAGAAGACGGAAGTCAGTTAAGGCCACATATTGTTTGGTTTGAAGAAGAAGTACCGATGATAGAAACTGCTGTTGAGGTTGTTAGAAAGGCAGATATTTTTGTGGTGGTTGGTACATCATTGCAGGTTTATCCGGCAGCAGGTTTAATTGATTTGGTAAATGATGAAGTCCCGAAATATATAATCGATAAAAAAATACCATCCGTACATCATTTGAAAAACATCATTCTATTAGAAGGAACTGCATCAGGAGGAGTGGAGCGGCTAAAACAATTGTTGAAAACTTAGACCAAATATTTTTCTATAAAATTTTTGGATTTTAATACTTCTATTTCCGAAAAATAAAAATCGTTTACATCTTCAGTTATAATTAAGGTGCATTTACTTTTTTGTGCGGAATAATATTCCAAGCCATCTTCAAAATCATGTACTTTTTTATTTTGAAGTGAGGATAAAACAGTATCGTTTCCCACATCAGTTATAAAAATATTATTTGCCAGCAAGTTTATTTTTTGCTTGGCAGTGTAAGTACCATGTTTTTTTTCGGCAAAATAAAAAGTTATACCCAAGGAAATAGGAGAAGTATAAATTTTGTATTTATTATTTGCCCCAAGGCTTAAAATTCTTGCAGCATACGTAAATAAAGGATATTCTTTATTAAGCACAGCTACAAGAATATTTGCATCTAAAAATATTTTCATTTTTTAGATTTTAAAAAAGCATTTTTAGATTGTTTGCGTGTACGAGGAATATGATATGTTGCTTCACCTTCTGCAACCATATTTACCCAATCTGAAATGGGATAATCTTCAATTGATTTATATGTTTTGCTGGTTACCTTGGTTAATAAAAATTCTATTAAGCG
>JAYVVD010000338.1:0-2535 GCA_043787295.1 Ferruginibacter sp.
ATTTGATGGATCAATGGTGACACAACCCATTGAAAAAGATGCTTCATTATCAAAAAGTGGTATAAATGTATTGCCGGAATTGTTTGTTTTCCAAATACCCGAATTTGCAGTGGCTACATAATATTCAGAAGTGTTTTTTGGGTTAACAGCAAGATCAACAATTCGACCTGATACCAATGCCGGTCCGATATTTCTAAATTTTAGGCCATTAAAAATGGCAGACTGACCATTATCATTATTTTTTGCTTTAGCAGTATCTGTAATTAACTTTTTTTGTGAGTACAGCTCACTACTTATTGTAAGACTTAAAAATAAAATAACAGACGAAACTATAATTTTCATAAATTTTTAATTTTTGGTAGTGGAAATTACTCAACAAAGTTGAGATATAAGGCATTTTAGAAATTTAATTAAATACCACCTCTTGTTATAAAATGATTCGATGTTGAAGAAACCGGGATTTTGGCAGAATTAAACTTCATGGCAGATTATTAGACTCCATTTAAATTTTAATCTTTACTAAAAATATTGGTTCAATTTTTACATTTTTAATTTTATAGGAATCCAAATTTCTTCTTCAGAAGATTGATCACCATTTTTATATTTTGCTCCAAGCACTTCAAAATGAGGTCTTGCATCTAATATATATTGGTTGGAAGTTGGCAACCAGTTTTGAAAAATATATTGATGTGTACTGTTGTCTGTATTGCTGCCTTTGTGTAAAAAAACTGCATACAAACCAGCGTGGATTATAAGTGTTTCCATATTTGCGGGAACCTCTTCAAACGATGATACATCTGCCCCCGCCCATTTTGTAAACTGCTTTGATGGATTAAATTGATTAAAATTATAATCCATATCATAAACCTGTACCGAAAATAAATCCGTTGATATTTTATATTTAATTTCTTTTAAACGTGGCATAAAACTTTGCCATAGCCCGCTGGTTTTATTGTCTGTAAAATTCATTTTACAACTACAACCAATTAATTTTTTCTCTTTTAAATGAACAATAGTTGGCTGCATAAATCCTTATTTTAAGTTCAAATTTATTGTTTTGTTCTTATGTATGCAGTTAATAAAAGTTGAAGAAAGTTTTCATGCTGAGCATAGCCCGGATAGAAGCGGCACCGCAGCAAACCTAAGGTATAGCGTATAGCCGGAAACCAATGCAGATCTATGTTTCCGCTGCTCAGGCTTCTAAATTATTTTAGGTAAGAAATTACATCAGTTAAAGACACAGGAATCTTTTTATCATCTATTTCTATAACTATTAAATAACCGTTTGCATCACCTGCATTTTTTATGGCTTGGGTAAGTAAAAGCTGGTCGCTGATTTGCAAAAAACCGGTTTTGTTGTTCCATATTTCTTTTGTGCAAAGGCAACCTGCAGTTGGTGTGTAAGGTGCGTATAATTTTGTTGTGTAGAAGGCTGTATCTAAGGTAGTGCCGTGTGCAATAATTTCTGTGCGGCCTGCTTTGCCCGCATAAAACGAGCCATAAATGGGATGATAATTTTTAAAGTTATCCGGCAATAATTTTCTATAGTTGTCAAGCTCCCAAATTGAGTCTATTAAGCTGCTGTCTTTGTAAAAATGCGAAGCCTTGTATTCGTACGGCATGGTGAGCTGCACATTTGTTGTTGGTCCAATAAAGAAACTTTTAGATGTATCGAAACCATCCATCCTAAAAATACCCTGAGGCGTATTACCATTGGTTATATAACCCGGCATATTACCTGCGCTGCGTGCAAGCTGACCAACAGAAAATAAATTTCCATCGGCGTTTTTTACAAAATTTCCATCAGCTCTTCTTACCATTGTAATACCCGGAAAATTTCTGTTTTTTCTTTGAATGCTTATTACTAAAACCTGCCCAGGCAAATAATTTTTATTAAAAAAAGTTTTTAACGAAGGAATATTAATTTTTTTATTATAATTTTTTATTTGCTCTGTAAGCTCGTACAGTATGGCATTATCAGCATCTTTAGCCAATAGTGCTGTTGTTTGTTGGAGCATTAATTTTCTTTCTGAAATTGTGGTGACAGGTAAAATATAAGAAGCAGCCATTGCCATCAATTTTACATCGTCCGTTGCGTTTTTGAAAACGGACTTTATTTGGGGTGCATATTTGTTTGGATATTCAGTATTTATTAACTCAAGTATAGCTTTTTTAAAAGAGTTGCTGCGGGGAGCAATATTGTTGACAGCTTCATCTATTTTACTTTTTACAAATGGCGGATTGTATTTTATAAGGTTGATGTTATTGATGGAATTTATCCACGCATCTTCTGTAATATTATTAAGCGGTAAAGCAAGTGTTTTGTTGATGCTCTTTATAATATTACTGTAAAACATTGAGCGCTTTTCTTTGAGTGCATCTTTAAAATAAGGTCCAATATTTTGCGCCTTAGTAAAGATTGCAATACCTAATAGAAAAGCAATAATTAATAATTTTTTATTTGATATTTTACTGTACATATTGACTAAGAAAAGTCTGAATTTTATCAAATGAATCTGTAAGTGTTGCGCCTGT
>JAYVVD010000339.1:0-5674 GCA_043787295.1 Ferruginibacter sp.
TCCATTATTTTCGGTATTTTTTTAAGCAAATATTCAAATGCAAGAAAGATAACCGAACTACTTTCAACAGTATCTAAATATGTTTTTAAAGGGCTCTCTTTAGTAATGCTATTTGCACCAATCGGTGCTTTTGGTGGCATGGCATTTACTATTGGCAAATATGGCATAGCAACATTACTGCCTTTGGGGAAATTAATGATAACCGTCTATTTAACCATGACCGTTTTTATTTTTGTTGTACTGGGTATAGTCCTGCGTTATTACAAAATAAACATCTTTCGTTTTTTAAATTATATCAAAGAAGAACTCCTTGTTGTGTTGGGTACTTCTTCTTCCGAGGCCGCTTTACCATCGCTTATGCAAAAATTGGAAAGCATGGGTTGTGGTAAGGCAGTAGTGGGTTTAGTTGTGCCTGCCGGCTATTCTTTTAATTTAGATGGCACTACCATTTATCTTTCTATGGCAGTACTTTTTTTATCGCAGGTCTTTCATGTAGAGTTAACCGCTGTACAGGTTTTTACTATTATCGGTATTTTAATGATAACATCTAAAGGTGCGGCAGGGGTTACGGGCAGCGGATTTATAGTACTTGCTTCTACCCTTTCAGCAGTTAAAATAATTCCGGTTGAAGGACTGGCTTTGTTGCTTGGTGTAGATAGATTTATGAGTGAGGCAAGGGCTCTTACCAATTTTATTGGTAATGGCGTAGCGACTATTTTTATTGCAAACAGCGAAAAAGATTTTGACAGACAAAAAATGGATATTGCGTTTGCTAAAGAAATTTATGAATACCATGTGCATAGCACTCCTAAAATTCCATCTGAGAATATTTATTAAAGCAAATATCAGATGCTTTCTTATTTTTAAATCTTCCTTATTTTTCTTACTGATCTCTTTCATTTCATCATTTCATTGTCGTAAATTTCAATACTCAATTTAGCTTATGATAAAATTAATTACATGTGTTGCTGCAATGCTTAGTATAGTAACAGCAAATGCACAAAAAGAAAAACGCAGTATTTCCTCTACCGATTCTTCCATCTTCAGTAATGTAAAGTACAGACAGGTTGGTCCTTTTAGAGGTGGGCGCAGTGGCACTGTTGCAGGCAGTTTTAAAAACAAAAATACTTTTTGGTTTGGTGCAACTGGTGGCCTTTACTATCCTTAGAATTAAGCAAAGCGTTCTAATAATTTTTAAATAAATGAGAGACTTTGTCTCAATTTATAAAACAAATTTTCCTCACCCTCGGTGCGTGGCTCTCGCAACGTTCGCTAAAATCTCACATAAAGGATTTTTTCTAACTTTAATTTATGCAACAACGCTTTTACTTTGATACCTCAGTTTTTGGTGGACTCTTCGACGTAGAATTTGAAGAAGAAACGATATTGCTTTTTGAGAAAGTTACTTTAGGACAAATCAAATGTGTTTATTCTAACTTGACCGAAAGTGAACTTACGAATGCGCCTGAACGAGTTAGAAATTTTTTTGAAAACTTACAAGACGAGTTTAAAGAAAAGGTAACAGTAACACCAGAAGGATTACAACTTGCACAAACATATGTGGATGGGAAGGTTGTAGGAGAAACAAGTTTGGACGATTGCATCCACATTGCTACTGCTACTTTAAACAAAGTTGACATGCTTGTAAGTTGGAACTTCAAGCATATTGTGAACGTTTATAGAATCCGAGGTTATAATTCAATAAATTTACGGTTGGGACACGGAACATTAGAAATACATTCACCAAAAGAAATTGTAAACAATGAAAACGAAGAATAAAATTGAAAAAGAGTTTGATACTGTCAAGACTTTTAGAGAAATAAAAGACAGGATTTCAAAAGACATTAAAGGAATGACCTTTGAACAATTGCAAGCCTATCTTGACAAAACAAAATTGAAACCGAAGACTGCGTAGACCAACCAAACCTACGCCCAAAACGAACTATGCATAAAACCAAACATTTTAAGCCTTTTTTTCCACTTACTATCCTTAGAATTAAGCGAAGCGTTCTAGGGATTTTTAAATAAACGAGAGACTTTGTCTCGACTGATATAACAAACTTGCTCCGTTGTGTTTCGCAACATCCGCTTCACTCTCCCCGTCAATAAAAGCTAAATAAATATTCTAATGACCAAGGGCTGCGGCGGAGGGAGCGATGTGTGCTGCTCCTTAGCAGCATACGGTACAGCGACTAAGGCCGAACAAATGTTGCAGGGCGTTGTAAAATAACACAGCCCAAAGCACTTTATATACAAGCATTTTTTTTACCTCAACAATTTTGCTTCTGGGCTCATTCATCCATCACTTTTTATTTGATGTCTTTCATTTCATCATTTCATTGTCGTAAATTTCAATCCTCAATTTAGCTTATGATAAAATTAATTACATGTGTTGCTGCAATGCTTAGTATAGTAACAGCAAATGCACAAAAAGAAAAACGCAGTATTTCCTCTGCCGATTCTGCCATCTTCAGTAATGTAAAGTACAGACAGGTTGGTCCTTTTAGAGGTGGGCGCAGTGGAACTGTTGCAGGCAGTTTTAAAAACAAAAATACTTTTTGGTTTGGTGCAACTGGTGGCGGTGTATGGAAAACTACCGATGGTGGCAGCAACTGGAAAAATATTTCTGATAAATATTTTGGCGGTTCTGTTGGCGCAGTAGCAGTAGCTGCAAGCGATGAAAGCATTTTGTATGCAGGTGAAGGTGAAGCAACTCTGCGTGGAAATGTAAGCGAAGGACTTAATGGAGTCTGGCGCAGCGATGATGGAGGTAGAAGCTGGAAATTAACTTCGCTAAAAAACACAAGACACATCGGTCGCATAATAATCCATCCAAAAAATCCTGACATAGTTTGGGTTGCTGCAATAGGTCATTTGTTTGGCTCCAGCGATGACCGTGGTGTTTATAAGACTATGGATGGAGGTAAAACATGGCGCAAAGTTTTGTTTGCAAACGCAAATGCAGGAGCAGCAGAACTTGTTATGGAACCGGGTAATCCATCGACATTATATGCAAGCACATGGAATGTAAAACGCACTCCTTACAGTTTTGAAAGTGGTGGCCCGGGCAGTGGTTTATGGAAGAGTACAGATGCAGGCGAAACATGGATAAACTTGATGGATAAAAAAGGCATGCCTAAAAAAGAAGTAATTGGCAATATTGGTATTGCGGTGAGTGCAGTTAATCCTGAAAGAATTTATGCGCTCATCGAATGCAAGAGCCGTGGTTTATACCGCAGCGATGACGGTGGTAACAGTTGGGAAAAGCAAACTGATGATGCAAATATTTGCCAGCGTGCATGGTACTTCAGTAAAATATTTACTGATACAAAAAATGAAAATATTCTTTATGCATTAAATGTTGGAATGTATAAAAGCACAGATGCGGGTAAAACATTTAAACCAATTAGTACACCACACGGCGATCATCATGATCTTTGGATTGACCCCGAAGATGCAAACAGAATGATTGTAGCAGATGACGGTGGCGCACAAATAAGTTTTGACGCAGGCAATAACTGGAGCACAGTTCAAAACCAGCCAACAGCACAGTTTTACAGGGTTTCAACAGATACTCATTTTCCATATAGAATTTTAGGTGCACAACAGGATAACAGTACAGTAAGGATTTTAAGCAGCAGCAATGGCGGACAAATTTCTACAGATGACTGGTCATCTACAGCAGGTGCAGAGAGCGGTTATGTTGTAGCAGATCCTTTAAATCCTGATATTGTTTATGGCGGAAATTATGGCGGTTACCTAAGTAGGCTCGATCACAAAACAGGCGAAAACAGAGCCATCAGTGTTTATCCTGATAACCCGATGGGTGCCGGTGCAGGTTCAACCAAATATCGTTTTCAATGGAACTTCCCTATCTTTTTCTCTCCCCACAATCCTAAAAAATTATACGTTGGCGGGCAGCATTTATTTGCAACAGAAAACGAAGGTCAATCATGGCAAATGCTAAGCCCAGATCTTACAACCAATGACACCGCTAAACAAAAATCAAGTGGTGGTCCCATAACTCAAGACAATACTTCTGTTGAATATTATTGTACCATTTTTGCAGCCATCGAAAGTCCTTACGAAAAAGATTTATTATGGACCGGTAGTGACGATGGTCGGGTGAACGTTAGTAAAGATGGTGGTAAAAGCTGGGTTGATGTAACACCACCTGCAGCGGGAAAACTGATGATGTGGAATTGCATTGATGCAGATCCATTTAAAAAAGGTGCGGCATACATTGTTGGTACAAAATATAAAATGGATGATTTTAAACCATATATTTTTAAGACAGAAGATTATGGCAAAACATGGAAAGAAATTACTACAGGCATCCCTTCTATGCATTTTGCAAGAGCTTTAAGGGCAGATAAAAAGCGGCCTGGTTTATTGTACGCAGGTACAGAATATGGAATGTACATTAGCTACAACGATGGTGCTAACTGGCGTCCTTTTCAATTAAATTTACCATTGGTTCCTGTTACTGATATGACCATAAAAAACAACGACCTTATTGTAGCAACACAAGGCCGTGCCTTTTGGAGTATTGATGACCTAACGCCTGTGCAGCAATACGATGCAGCAGTATTGGATAAAAATTTATACATTTTGCCAGTAAATGAAAGCTTCAGAAAAGATGGATTTGTAAATGCCAATGCAAAAAATGCGGGTACGAATGCAACCAATGGTGCAGTAATTAATTTTTATGTAAAAGATATTATGGACAGCAGCAAAGGAAGTATTGTGCTGATGGATAAAAATAAAAAAGAGATAAAAAAATTTGCTACTGATGCAAAAGAAAAAACTGATAAGATAGATTTTAATGCGGGGATGAACAGGTTTGTATGGAATATGAATTACCCTGAAGCCGAAAAAATTGAAGGAATGATTTTATGGAATGGCGCAGTGGGAAGCCCGAAAGCCATACCTGGACAATACTATGTAAAAGTTAAGATGGGAAAAGATTCTATGGAGCAGCCTTTTACTATACTTGCCAACCCAGCATACAACGTAACACAACAGGCTTACGAAGCACAGTTTAATACACTCGTTAGCATCCGGGATAAATTTAATGATATTCAAAAAGCTATTAAAAATATCAGAGATATACGCACACAAATCAATGATTTTGCCGAACGGCAGGGCAAAGATTTACCAAAAGAAATTAAACAAAAAGGCGATACCATCAACAAACAATTAACCACTCTTGAAGAAGCATTGTACCAGACAAAGTCCAAGAGCGGACAGGATGTTTTGAATTATCCAATCCGTTTAAATGATAAAATCATTGGCTTGTTTGATTATGCAGGCAGTGGCTACAACCCGCCAACAGAGCAGGTTCAACAGGCTTACAAAGAACTTGGAGCGTTAACAGATGTGCAATTAAATAAATTAAAAAGTATAATGGAAGTTGATGTGCTGGAGTTAAATAAAATGATAAGAGAGAAAGCCATACCCGTAATCGGTGCTAAAAAAGCCGGTTAGGTTTTAAAAAACAAAAGTTTTTAAAGGCTCTCTCCTATTTACGGGAGAATCTTTTTTAAAGACGCCTCATTAAGAAAATATATTAAAAAAACCATTTTTTTCTACTAATAAAATTATTAGCCGCAGATTCGCAGATTAATCTGCGAATCTGCGGCTAATAATTTTATTAGTAGAAAAAAATGGTTTT
>JAYVVD010000340.1:0-8552 GCA_043787295.1 Ferruginibacter sp.
GACACCGGCAATTGTAAGTTTCGAGTGGAATTTTGGAGATGGAAGTTTAGACACAGGTAATAATGTAATACATACTTATCTACAAAAAGGCTTATATACTGTAACGTTAAAAATTACAGATGTAAACGGTTGTGTGGATTCAATTACGAAAATTAATTACATAAAAGTTGTAGGACCAACATCAGCTTTTGCACCTGCTACGCCAGGTAGTTGTTTAAATGCAGCTGTAACTTTTAATGATTTATCTACTACCGATGGAATACATCCTCTTACTTCATGGTCTTGGAATTATGGAGATGGCGTAAAAGCGACGCTGACTTCTTTACCCTTTCAACATATGTATTCTAATTCAGGAATATATACTGTCTCTCTTAAAATTACAGATAGTTTTGGTTGTTCAGATAGTACAAGTTTAAGTAACGCATTAATTATTTCAACTCCTGTCGCAAATTATTTCACAATTGATACACTTTCATGCCCTGGAAAACCTGTGAAATTTCAAAGTCAATCTACTGGTAATTCTCTTACATATGCTTGGTCATTTGGTGATGGCGGCACAAGTAATTTAATGAATCCAGTACATGTGTTTACTGCAGATGGAAATTATACTGTAAATCTAACTGTAATCGATATGTACGGTTGCAGCAGTACTAAAACAATTCTACAATATATAATTGTAAATACCCCCGTTGCTAATTTTACCGTATCAGATTCTTTTACCACTTGTCCTCCCTTAATTATGCACTTTACCAATTCTTCCCAGCATGTCCAATCATATGTTTGGGACTTTGGCGATGGCGGGGGAACATCGACTGTAGTTAGTCCTCCTCACTTTTACAGTTTTTCAGGAAATTTTACAGCAAAACTAACTGTCACAACATTTGGTGGGTGCACCGATGTTAAAACAAAACAAATGATAGTTAAGGGACCTCAAGGCACTTTTTTATACAGCCCAATCATAGGTTGTACGCCTCTCAATTCCTTATTCACAGCAACCACTCAATCCAGACTTTCTTTTGTATGGGATTTTAATGACGGAAGTACAAAGTTTACTTCAGATTCTGTCGTATCTCATAATTACATATTACCCGGAATGTATGTTCCTAAGATGATCCTAACTGATGCAGCCGGCTGTAATGTAGCAATTCAAGGAATTGATACTATCAAAGTTAGTGGAGTAATTAATGCATTTTCTGCTGACACGTTAACAAGGTGCAATAGTGGAAATGTTGTATTTACAAATTCTTCTGCAAGCAATGATATTATTACTGGTTACCAATGGAATTTTGGAGATGGTGGTATTTCTACAGAGTTTGAACCTACTCACTTCTATTCTACAACTGGCTTGTATTACCCTACATTAATTACCACAACTCAAATGGGCTGCACAGATACTGCAACATCTGCCGTACCTGTCAAGATAGTCAAAACACCTGTAATTTCAGCTGTACAATCTCCAAATGGTTGTGTACCTCTCACAATGAACTTTACAGGACATTTATTGAACGCTGATACTTCGGCCATACAGTGGCAATGGTCATTTAGTAACCAAAGCCCTGTAAACGGGCAATTGCCAGTTCCTATAATTTATAAAATAGGAGGGTCATACAATTATTCATTAACAGCAATAAACAGCAGTGGTTGTAAGGATACCGCTTATGGCTTTTTTCAGGCGTATTCAAAACCAATAGTCAGCGCAGGGCAGGATATTTCAATTTGTCAGGGCACAGGGCAAACCCTTTCTGCCACCGGCGCTCCATCTTTAACATGGTCCCCTTCAACAGGGTTAAGTTGTGTACATTGTTCTTCACCGGTTGCCACACCTGATTCTGTTAAAGATTATACTGTTACAGGAACTTCTGCTCAGGGTTGCACCAATACAGATGTAGTAAGGGTTTCAGTCAAATTTCCTTTTCAGATGCAGGGAGGTTCAAGAGATACACTGTGTTTAGGTCAATCTGGAATACTTTCGGCATCTGGTGCTACAACATACGCATGGTCGCCGACTACAGGTTTAAATACAGCTACCGGCCCAACCGTTAAAGCAACACCATCTATAACTACCAACTATATGGTTATTGGTAAAGATGATAAGAATTGTTTTAGTGATACTGCTTATTTTCCTATAAAAGTTTACCCTATACCTACTGTTACTGCAGGCGCAAATAAAACAATAAATGTGGGGCAAACAATTACGCTTACCCCAACTTTATCTGCGGATGTTACCAATGTAAAATGGACTCCAACCTCATGGCTGGTAAGCAGTGCCACACCGTCTATAACGGTAAAGCCAAATCTTGAAACACAATACATTGTTAAGGTTACTAATTCCGGCGGTTGTACAGCATCTGCTTCTGTAAATATTTATGTCTTGTGCAATGGCGCCAATGTATTTATACCAAATACTTTCTCACCTAATGGAGATGGTGCCAACGATGTATTTTACCCAAGAGGAACCGGACTGTTTACTATTAAACAGGCAAGGATTTTTAACCGATGGGGGGAAGAAGTCTTTGCACGATATAGCTTTAAAGCAAACGATGAAAGTTTAGGTTGGGATGGCACAAGCAAAGGGCAAAAATTGGGAATTGATGTGTACGTTTATATGATAGAAATTCAGTGCGATAACAACAGTACTTTGGTTTATAAAGGAAATATTTCTCTTATAAAATAATATGGCGCTCTTGAAAGAAAGAGAGTTTGAGTAAAACAAAAAAGAAAAAATTACGTTTTAAAATTGCAACAATACAATCAAAATAATTATCCCTAATTGTTATGAAAAAAATTATACCAATATATTTTATCACCATTTTATTACTTGCAGCTAATATCGCTGTGGTAAAAGGTCAGGATATTCATTTTTCTCAGATTTTTGAAACTCCGTTGCTTAGAAATCCTGCTTTGGCAGGTTTATTTTCTGGAGATATAAGAGTGCAAACAGTTTACAGGTCTCAGTGGAATAGTGTAACCAATGCTTACAGTACAACATCGGCTAATGTTGAATACAAATTACCAGTGGGGGAAAGCACAGATTATGTAACCGTCGGTGGCCAGGTTTTATACGATAAAGCAGGAACAGTAGATCTTACTTCAACACATATTTTACCCGTTATAAATTACCATAAATCGCTAAGTGCTCAAAGAAGTATGTATTTATCTATGGCGGTTATGGGTGGCTATGTACAGAGAAGTATTGATAGAAGTAAAATAACAACAAACAGCCAATTCAATGGTGGTAGTTATGATCCCAATATGTCAACCGGAGAAACATTTTCAAAATCTTCTTATTCCTATTTTGATGGAACAGTAGGCTTAAGCTTTAATACACAGCTCGGCGAAAACGTAGATAACAATATGTTTGTTGGAATTGCATACCATCATTTTAATAAACCCAAAAAGGTTTCCTTTTACAGCGACTATAAGGTTGAGTTAATGCCAAAATGGGTTGCATCAGGGGGTGTAAGAATGAGCACAACAGATTATTCTTACATAACTGTAGAAGCAGATTATACAACTCAAGGAGTTAACAGAGAAATTATAGGAGGTGTTATGTATTCTCAAAAATTGGATGATCCCGATAATCCGAAATATATAATTCACGGCGGAGCATACATGAGGCTAAATGATGCCATCATCCCAGTTTTCAAAGTGGAATCAAAACCAATTGCAGTTGCAGTTAGTTATGATGTAAATATCTCGGGTCTAAAAAAAGTAAGTACTGGTAGAGGTGGTTTTGAAATCTCTTTAGTTTTCCAGAAATTTCTTGATCGATACAATAGCAGCAAGGATGCTACAAGATGTCCAAAATTTTAATTAACCGTTTTGTTTTATGGATTGTTTGAAAAGAGGGCCTGCCGAGAAGCGGGCTTTCTTTATTACATTTTTTGAAACATTTGTATTAATATATATCTTTGAAAAAAAATTCAATCATGTCATTAACAGTAGGTTCTCCAGCACCGAATTTTTCTCTATACGATTCAGATAAAAGCAAAATAACTTTAAGTGATTTTAAAGGGAATAAAAATGTTTTATTATTATTTTTTCCAATGGCATTTACCGGTACTTGTACAGATGAGCTTTGTGCGGTAAGAGATGATATTGCAAGATATACTAATGCCAAAGCACAGGTTTTAGGTATCTCTGTAGATTCTGTTTTTACGCTGGCAAAATACAAAGAGGAACAAAGCTATAATTTTCCACTTTTAAGCGATTTTAATAAAGAAATATCTACAGCTTACGGAAGCATTTACGAATTTTTTACGCCAATGATGATGAAGGGGGTTGGCAAACGAGCTGCCTTTATAATAGATAAAGAAGGTATTGTACAATACGAAGAAGTATTGGAAAATGCCGGTGAACTGCCAAACTTTACAGCCATTAATAATATCCTGAAAGATTTAGGTTAAAAATTTTATCAGTAAATTTTTTCTTACTTTTATAATAATTCAGAATGTTAAACGTTCTATTTTTTTAGTTATATTCTAAATCATTATACTATTTTTACATAGTTGAAACAAACATTTTTCATACTAATTTTAATTATTGGAATAAATTTTACAACTTTTGCACAAAACAGAACCTTCAGCGATGAAGTTGGTATACCAGCAAAATTTATAAAATCATATCCAAATCCTGCCTCCTCGGTGGTTAATTTTGAATTTAAAAAAGGCTATAGCAGATCTTACTCTATACAGATACTAAATTCTATTGGTAAAAAAATGTTTGAGTCCAAGAATATTCCTTCCTTACTTTCTATTAATTTAAAAGAAGAAAAATTTTACCGTGGTATATATATTTACCAATTAGTAGATAAAAGCGGTGTAGTAGTAGAATCCGGAAAAATACTTGTCGTTAATTAATTCCCTTATTTAATTTATTGGTGTCAATTTGACTGAAAACCTGCATTGGCAAAATGTTTGACTGTTGTACATTTGCACACATTTAAATAAAGAGATACATGAAGGATACAGAAAAAATAATTCCAATTATAGAAGAACAAATGGATATTAATTCAGATGCTGATATTCCAGGTAATACACATTTAAGTAACCCTGAGGATGATACAGAAAATAGTAAAGAAAAATTGGAGGCAGAAATCCAAGAACAGAAAGACAAATATTTACGTCTTTTTGCAGAGTTTGATAATTATAAACGTCGTACAGCTAAAGAACGTTTAGAACTGATGCAAACGGCTGGTAAAGAAATGGCCATCGCATTATTAGATGTGGCTGATGATATGGATAGAGCAGAAAAGCAAATTGCCTCAGATGATGATATCAACCACGTAAAAGAAGGTGTACAATTAGTGTTTAATAAACTCCGTTCTCTACTTCAGCAAAAAGGTATTGTTGCCATGAGTAGCCTTGATACAGAATTTGATGTTGAGAAACATGAAGCGGTAACGGAAATACCGGCAGGAGAAGAAAAAACGGGTAAGGTTGTAGATGAGTTGCAAAAAGGTTATTACATGAATGATAAACTCATTCGCTTTGCAAAAGTTGTGGTAGGGAAATAAAATTTACTTATAAAATTACGTTTTTGATAATTAGCATATAAACACATTATCAAATTAGCTAAGGAGCATTATGAAGAGAGATTATTACGAAATACTGGGCGTTAAAAAAGGTGCCTCGCAGGATGAAATAAAAAAGGCATACCGCAAAACGGCTATGCAGTTTCACCCCGATCGTAACCCCGGCGATAAGACCGCTGAAGATAAATTTAAAGAAGCGGCAGAAGCATACGAAATACTAAATGATTCTGATAAAAAAGCACAATATGACCGTTTTGGTCACAATGCTTTTTCTGCAGGCAGAGGCGGTAGCCAGGGTTTTGGCGGAATGAACATGGACGATATCTTCAGCCAGTTTGGGGATATTTTCGGTGGTGGAAATGATGATGGGTTAGGGAGTTTTTTTGGCGGAGGAAGACGAGGTGGCGGCGGTAACAGTCGTGGTACACGAGGCAGCAATCTTAGGGTAAAAATGAAATTATCTTATGAAGAAATTGCGAAAGGAGTAACAAAAACCATAAAGGTGAAAAAGTATGTGCAGTGCACAACATGCACAGGCTCCGGCGCAAAAGATAAAAATAGCATGCAAACCTGTGGCACTTGTGGTGGCAGTGGGCAGGTACGCAAAGTGCAGAACACCTTTTTAGGGCAAATGCAAACCGTAACAACCTGCCCTACATGTAACGGAGAAGGCAGTACTATTACAGCAAAATGCGCACCTTGCAAAGGTGAAGGACGGATTTACGATGAAGAAACAGTAACAGTTGATATTCCTGCAGGCGTGCAGGAAGGAATGCAGCTGAGTGTTTCGGGTAGAGGCAACGCAGGTGAACGTGGCGGCTCCTCCGGAGATTTAATTGTGCTCGTTGAAGAAGAACCACACCAGCATCTAACAAGAGAAGGTTTAAATGTTGGTTTTGATTTACACATTACTTTCCCCGACGCCGTTTTTGGTACGCAGGTTGAAGTGCCAACAATTGACGGCAGAGCAAAAATAAAAGTGCCACCAGGAACACAAAGCGGTAAAATTTTCAGACTTAAAGGAAAGGGTTTCCCTAATGTAAACAGTTACGAAAAAGGCGACCAGTTAATTCAGGTAAATATCTGGACACCACAAAATATTAGCAGCGAAGAAAAAGAAGCCCTTGAAAAAATGCAAAACTCTAAAAACTTTACGCCGAGCCCTGAAAAAAATGACAAATCATTTTTTGATAAAGTGAGGGAAATGTTTAGCTAAAGTTTTCAAATAATTTTTAAAATGCCTGCAATTTTTTGCGGGCATTTTTGTTTGGGGCTCTCAGCGATGAAACTTCAGTCGGCATTCGTTGCGGCTTTCCATTGCAATCTTTTTGCTCAAAAGCAGCAAAAAGGCTTTTCATTTCTATCCGCCAGCCCATCAACATTCTATCTTTTTTCAACTTTTATTATGAAGGAGTTGAAATGTCTGATGTGTTTGGAATAATGAACACAAAACCAAAATTCTTCTCTGCCCAAGAGCAATTTTCGTTAATTTGCCATTACAATTATGCTGCAAAAATTACGAATACTCAACTACGCCATCATTGATGAATTAACTATAAGTTTTTCTCAAAAGCTCAATATTATAACAGGTGAAACTGGTGCAGGAAAAAGTATTTTAATGGGAGCATTAGATCTTGTTTTAGGTAAGCGGGCAGATACTGCAATTTTAAAAGATAAAGAAAAAAAGTGCATTGTAGAAGCAACATTTGTTGTGAAAAATAATGAAATAATACAACAGTTTTTTTTAAACAATGATCTTGATAAAGAGGATGAGATTTTAATCAGAAGAGAGATTGCAGCAAATGGTAAAAGCAGGAGTTTTGTAAATGATACACCGGTAAATCTTTCGCAGTTAAAAGAACTTACAGCAAACCTTGTAGATCTTCACCGGCAGTTTGATACACAAGAAATTGGTTCAGAAAACTTTCAAAGAGAAGTGATGGATGCGCTTGCTGATAATGCAGCATTGCTTGCGCAATTAAAAACAGTTTTTGCAAAATACAGCTCTTTAAAAAATGAACTGGAAGCTCTGCGTTTACAACAGACTAATGCTGATAAAGAAGCCGATTACAACATATTTTTACTAGAAGAATTTACAGATATTAACCTGAAAGAAAATGAACTGGAGGAACTGGATGCTGAAATAAAATTATTGAGCAATGCAGAAAATATAAAAATGCAGCTTGGTGCTGTTTATGGATTTCTTTCGGGTGGTGAAGAACCAATTGTACAGAATTTAAAATCATTCTCACAAAAACTTTCTTCTTTAAAAGAATACCATTCGGCCATTGAAGATTTACAAAAAAGACTGTTGAGTGCACAACTTGAAATACAGGATGTAGCTGATGAATTAGAAAAAATAGATGATGAAATTGTATACGATGCAGAGCGGATTAATGTAGTGAACGAACGTCTTTCTGCAGGATATAAACTCCTTAAAAAGCATGGGGTAACAACTACCACACGGCTCTTAGAAATACAGGAAACACTACAACAAAAGCTGGATGCAGTTTTTAATATTACCAATGCTATAGAAAAAGCAGAAAAAGAAAGTAAAAAATTATTTGATGAAGCAACGATAATAGCTACAAAAATAAATGTAAATAGAGTTGCGCAGCTAAAACCATTTACACAAAGAGTAAATGATTTGCTCACACAGGTTGGTATGCCGAATGCACAAATAAAAGTTGCTGTAAATTCAGTTGAACTTTCTGCAAATGGTAGTGATGAAATAAACTTTCTGTTTGATGCAAATAAAACCAATCGTTTTGAACAGCTTCACAAAGTAGCAAGTGGCGGCGAATTGAGCAGATTAATGCTTTTAGTAAAATCGTTGGTGGCAAAAAAATTGCAACTACCTGTTTTAATATTTGATGAAATTGATACCGGTATTAGTGGCGAAGCGGCTAAACAAGTTGGAATAATTATGAAAGAACTTTCAGGCTCTCACCAGTTAATAGCTATTACACACCAGCCACAAATTGCTGCAAAAGCAAATGCACATTATTTTGTTTACAAA